>JAJYXD010000045.1:1598-3754 GCA_021791135.1 bacterium
CGATGACCTATTCTGCTTCATCATACGGAAAAGTGTTCGCGGCGGTCGCTTCCGAACAAGAAGGAAGCAAGTTTGATGCCGTAGTGGAACGATTTCTCGCGCTCGTGAAGAAAAACGGCGACTGGTCAAGGCGAAAGGAAATCATCGCGGCATGCGAAGCGGAAGTGAGGTCGCGCAAGGGGAAAAGACTTCTGGTCGTGGAAAGTGCGCGTGAGCTTTCTCCGGAACATAAAAAATCGATCACGAAGGTATTTGATGCGGGTGAGTACAACGTCGCGTACCGCATCGATCCGTCCCTGATCGGAGGTGTTCGCCTCACGCGTGACGGTGCGGAACAGATGGATGCCTCGCTTCAAACCATAGTACAAACCATTTTTAATCGTTCATAATAATCAACCCAAATGAGTTACGAAGTCATAGAAAAACTGAAAAAAGCTATCGAGTCCCATGAAACCAAGGTGAAGTGGGAAGCGAGCGGGAAGGTCATCGAAGTCGGCGACGGCGTCGCGCGCATAGCCGGAATTCCGAAGGTGAAAAGCCAGGAGGTTATCAATATAGAGACGGAGAAGGGGAACGTCCCCGCGCTTGCGTTGAACCTCGAGGAGGAGATCGTAGGTGCACTCATTTTGGGAGAAGAAGGCGATGTGCAGAGCGACGCGAAGGTCACGCAGACCGGCAACGTGCTCTCCATCGAAGTAGGCGAAGAAATGATAGGGCGCGTCGTGGATCCGCTTGGACGTCCTTTGGACGGACTGGGTCCGATTTTCAAACAAGGATCGAAACCGGAGCGTTATTTTTTGGAAAAGAAAGCGCCTTCCGTCTTGGATCGCGAGCCGGTACGCACGCCGCTTCATACGGGTGTGAAGGCGATCGACGCGATGATTCCGATCGGTCGCGGACAGCGCGAGCTCGTAATCGGCGATCGTCAGACCGGAAAGACGGCGCTCGTTTTGGATACGATCATTAACCAGGGACAGGACAAGGGTCGCGAGACGCCCGTCTGCATTTACGTCGCAATCGGACAGAAGGAATCGAAGATCGCGCAACTGGTACAGGTTTTGAAGGAAAAAGATGCGCTTCGTTACACGATCGTGGTATCGGCTCCCGCGTCATCACCGGCGGCATTCTGGTATCTCGCGCCGTATGCGGGGTGCGCGATCGGGGAGTACTTTATGGAAAAAGGAAAGGATGCGCTCGTGATTTACGACGACCTTTCGAAGCATGCGTGGAGTTATCGTCAGATCTCGCTTCTCTTGCGTCGTCCGCCGGGCCGCGAAGCATATCCGGGCGACGTCTTTTATCTGCACTCCCGTCTTCTTGAGCGTGCGGCAAAATTAAACGCCGCACACGGCGGCGGATCGTTGACCGCACTTCCTATTATTGAGACCCAACTCGGGGATATTTCCGCGTACATTCCGACGAACGTGATCTCCATCACGGACGGCCAGATCTATCTCGAAAGCGATCTCTTTTATAAAGGCATTCGTCCCGCAGTGAACGTGGGGCTTTCGGTATCCCGCGTGGGATCGTCCGCGCAGACCAAGGCGATGAAGAAAGTCGCCGGCAGAATGCGTTTGGAACTCGCGCAATTCAGGGAACTTCAGGCATTCGTCCAGTTCGCGTCGGAAGTCGATGAGGCAACGAAAAAACGCATTGTGCGCGGAGAGCTTTTGACGGAAATTTTGAAGCAGAGCGATCTCGAACCGGTTTCGCTTGAGCATCAGGTAGTAGTGCTTTATGCCGCGATAAACGGGTTCCTCGACGGGATCGAGAAAGGGGACGTGGCAAAAGCGCAAACGAAACTCATTGAATACGTTGAAGGATTCCACACGAAGGAGATTTTCGAACCGCTCGCGACAAAAGGCGAGATTACGGAAGAAGTCGAGAAGGCGCTCCAAAAAGCCCTTACGAAGTGGAAATCGGAGCGTTCATAACATATGGCATCTCTCACTCATCTCAAAAAACGTCTGGGCGGCATCAAGAGCATTAATCAGATAACCGCCGCGATGGAACTCGTTGCCGCAACGAAGATGCGCAAGGCGCAGGAGGTTGCGCTCGGCACGAGGAGTTATGCGTGGAGTGCGCTTGAGCTTCTTTCGCACATCATCAAATCGCTCGAGGAACACGCGCCCGAGGGGTTGTTTAATATTCCGATC
>JAJYXD010000017.1:0-2160 GCA_021791135.1 bacterium
GCTCTGCCTTCAGTGAAATCGGTATATTGGTTTCCATACAACAACGAAACTGCCTTTCGTTTCGCCGATAGTATAGCAAAAAAACAGGGGTTATTGCAATCCCCAACCTTTTGGGCCCGGTTTCCTTATGGAGGCCGGGCCTCCCTATGATTACATCGATCGAAACCCGAATTCTTATAGAAAGGAAGATGCCGCTAACACATAGAGTGAAAGCGGCCCAATAGTTTATACAAGAGTCCGCGTAGACACTTGCATCGATGAATTTTTCTTTTCTCCCAGGAAATAACTGGCTACATATGGATGCTGAGTACAATCTATTATCTTTTTCAAGTATTCTCCAAGACCAAAATCTTCCGGTCTAGTTTCTTCTTCCATTTGAGAGTGAAACTCCTCAAATGTGTCGAGAAACGAGTGAAGAAGTGCCTTGGTTTTGTTTTGTTTTGCCGAAAAAAACAATTTCTGATGAAGCTCTGTCAACGATTCCTTCAGGTAATTGTCTCCTTTAAGAATTCCTTTCCACAACTCAGGAAGGAAATCCAAAAAATTGGATGCAAAGTCATTATATCCCGAAGGATCCTTTATTATTCTTTGAATGAACAGTTGGAGGATATCGTTCTTAAACTCAATCGGATAATCCCCTCTTAGAACTGTTTTTATCTCAATAGACGTCAAATGAGTTCTAGCAGTTTCTAGGGCAAGATTAAAGTCTTTGCTCTTCAATGCGAATATAAATGTTTCTACATATGAAGGCCCCATTCTTTTTAACAATGAAAAGTTCATGAAACTTTCTCCCTAAGAATTACTTTGAAAAACTTCTTGGATTAGTTTGCAGACAGAAAAACTGCAATACGGTTTTTATCATCACCTCCCAGCCGTATTATTTTGTGAAATAACTCGATGAATTAGGTTTTTATGATAAAAGAAAAACCACGTAGAGTCAACCTCCTCTGTACATACCCCGCGCACATCTCTCTGAACAAGGGTAATCAACTCCTCATTTTTTGCCTCAAATCGCAGTATTCGCACTTCGGATCGTCACATCGCTTATCCCAGAATGAGAGGTTTAGGATCTCATCCGAGACGGCAAGCACCTGATCCTGAAGCGCCGAAATTTCCTCCGGTGTTATCTCAAAAACTTCGGAATGGTATTTTCCGCGTTCATCCGGTTCGACGAAGCTTATCTCTCCCGACGTCATCTTATACTTTCCTCCTTCGAACTTATTAAGAAGAAGATGGTAAAACACGAGTTGACGTTTGTAGTTCCCGTCGCTCGCTTTCGTTTTTCCTTCGATCTCGTTTCTCGATTTCGGTTTGCCCGTTTTGTAATCGATTACCTTCACGTGCGGCGCGTCGTCGAGCAACTCGACCTTGTCGAGCCGACCGTTAATTTTTATCCTGTCGTTTAAAAAGATGCCGTCGATCCCCCACTCGACGGAAAACTTGTTGATGCCCCACGCCTCGGCATGTGCGGCGTAGTATCCCTCAAGCGCCTTCGCGCCCTTCAAAAACATTTCTTCGAAATCCTTCTCATCGATCGGCTGACGGTAGAGGGATTCTCTGAAGCGGCGCACAAGATAGGCCGCGTCTTTCTTCTCTCCCTCGAGAAATCGCATGAAGTAGTTTTTGAGCGCATCATGAATCGCCGAACCGAACATCGCGTATTTATTCGCCGCTTCCGGAATCCGTATCAGGTTCGTAAAAAAGTACTTCCACGGACATGAGAGGTAGTTGTTGAGCGCCGAAACCGAGAGCCCGTGATCGAGAAAAAGCCGGTTTAAAAATTCCTTGTCTTCCAAAAGCGGCACGGTCGCTTCCGGAGCCGCGAATGCGATTCCCTTTTGCGCCTCGAATGATTTTTCATATATTTCGGCATCTTCACGAACGGTAAGTTCGGGTCGAAGCTCGCCCAAAAACTGACTCGGTAACTGTTCCCTTCCGTCGGCACCTCGTTCCGCCAGGGTGATAACCGCCTCTCGCTTCGCGCGCGTGAGTGCGACATAGAAGAGATTTCGCTCGTCATCGTCACTTGTTTCGGAAAAACGATCCTCCGTTTCTTCGAGTGTTCCGTACACTCGCTTCGGAACCTTCAAATGTTCCGCATGCCGTCGTCCTCCCCATCTGCCCTCGATCGCGTTCACGACGTACACCACGTCGAACTCG
>JAJYXD010000017.1:2170-3689 GCA_021791135.1 bacterium
GGCAGATGCACGCGCGGGCTCGTAAGCAGTATCTCGTGTTCCTTCACCACGTCGAGATACGAGAAGAAATCTTCGAGTGTATATTCTTTATGATTCTCGAGAAGTGACTTCGCCTGATCGAAAAGCGCGTGAAGTTTCGCGAGTTTTTGTTCTCCCGAAGGATGGGAAAGCAGGTGCTCCAAAAATCCGGAGTCGCGTACGATGAACTCGAATGCATGTACCACATCGGTATTCTGAACGGCGCTCTTCCATGCGGAGAGTTTTTGATTAAGCGTTCCGAGAGCTTCCTTATCTCCTATCTCCAGTTGTTCCATCATCGCTGTCGAGGCGATAATGTCGTACGGATTTTTCTTTTCTTTGTGCGCGGCAAGAGAGAGTTTATAAACATCAAGCGGCTTGATCTTCAAAAAATTCACGACAAGCGCTTTCAAAAGTTCTTCTCCCGATCCGAAGCGCTGAATCGCCTTGAAGAGGAGAAGAAGTTTTTGTATGTCTTCGTCGCGGAACACGTCCTCTTCGGACTCGATGATAAACGGCACGCCGGCCTGCTCGAAGCGGTGCGCCAAGGGACCCGCATCTCTGTTTTCGCGATACAAGACGGCAATATGTTCGGGAGATTCCCCTTCCTCGATGCGCCGCTTGATGTCTTCCGCAATGAAGTAGCGTTCCACCTCGGGAGTCGAGAAGGAAAAATAATGAATGGGTTTCTCCTCATGTCCGGCGTGCGCTTTGAGCGCCTCCGAATCGGGGCGCAAACTCCTCGCGGCATCGAGAATGGTCTGCGTCGAACGGTAATTTCCCTGAAGTGTCACGAGCGCCACATTCTTATAGCGATTCCCGAAGTAGTTGAAGTTCTCGAGCGATGCGCCCTGAAAACGAAAAATTGCCTGTTTCGGATCTCCCACTACGAAAAGATTCGGGGACTCGAAGTAGCTTGCGAGAAGTTCGAGAATTCTGTTCTGGGCGCTGTTCGTGTCCTGATGTTCATCGACCAGGATATAAAGGTATTGTTCCTGAAGCGTAAGAAGAAGCTCGCTGTTCCGTTCGAATGCGCGCATTACCTCGAGGATCATGTCGCTGTAGTCGTAGCGGCGCGAAGTGCGGAGCTTGTTTTGGTACGCTTCATACACCATTGCGAACTCTTCATTACGCTTCAGATGTTTCTCGATGTCCGCATACTTTCCCCGCAGTTTTCCTTCGTGCACGCCCGCCTCGTAACGGAGATCTTCGATGAGTTCGAATGCCGCCCGTTCTTCTTCGATGAGCGCGCGGAACTCCTGAGGCGACCGTCCTTCCTGCTTCACGATATTCAAGGCACTCATGATAGGACGAAGATAAAAATACGGATCGCCGAAGGGGCGGAGCGAAGAAAGCGGGAGTGAATCGATAACGTCGCGAATAAGCTGGATCTGATCGACATCCGTGATGTTCACCGAACCGATGATCTCGGGAAACTCGTCGGGATAACTCTGGATGATATCATTCGCGAACCCGTGGAACGTCGTAATGGTTACCCGAT
>JAJYXD010000087.1 GCA_021791135.1 bacterium
AGACGCACCAAATAATTCAGACTATTCGCGACAATACGATCGCCATCAAAAACAACTCGTCGGCGCTGAAAAGTTTTTCTTCCGCATTCAACAGCGTCGATGATGCGATCGGAGGGGAGTATCTGAAGTACAGCGCGGAGTTCTACAGCTGGGACAATGCGCTCATCGCGCTTACCAAGTGGCTCGGCGCCCCCGAAGAGCATCATATGCTTCTCTTGTTCCAGAACCCTTCGGAGATACGTCCGGGCGGGGGATTCGTGGGAAGCTACGCCGATCTCACCGTTTCGGGAGGACAGATGACGAAGATGGATGTGCGGGATATCTACGATCCCGACGGACAGCTCGATCAAAAGGTGGTGCCTCCGAAACAGCTTCAAAGCATCACGGAAAAGTGGGGCGCTCGCGATGCGAACTGGTTTTTCAATTTTCCGACTTCCGCCAAAACGATCGTAAACTTTCTCGAGGCATCGAAGATGTATTCGGAGCGCAGTGTCACGTTCGATGTCGCGGTCGCCGTGAATATCCGCGTCATCGAGTCGTTTTTGAATATCACGGGTCCCATTCCCATACCCGAATACAACAAGGTTATTACGAGTGACAACTTCCTCTCGGAAATACAGCGGGAAGTCGAGGCGGGCAACGACAAAAAAGCGGGGGAGCCGAAGCGGATACTCAAGGTTATGACCCCCATTCTTCTCGAGCGGCTCAATACTCTTTCCGACAGCGAACGGAAGGCGCTCTTCGAAGCGATCAAGGACGCGCTTGAGAAAAAAGACGTCATGCTTTATGCGAAAGACCAGACGTTTGCCGATTTCCTTTCCGCAAACGGCTTGGACGGCTCGATATTCGGTCTTCCTTCGAGTTTCTGGGGGAGTTATCTCGGCGTCGTGAATGCGAATGTTGCGGGGGGAAAGAGTGATGCGTTTGTGACGGAAGACGTGCGTGCGAATATTGACGTCGACGTGAGCGGCAATACGTTCACGAACGTGGATGTTACCCGCACTCATTTGGGCAATTTGCAAAAAGATCCGTGGTGGCGCGCCGCGAACAAGGACTTCGTTCAGCTCTTCACCGAACCGAACGCAACGCTGGTCGCGCTCGACGGGAACGATACGAAAGCGAACTACTCCACGCTCGATTATACGCATACCGATTACGCGGTGAATCACGATCTCGCCGCGATCGAACAAAGCGAAGTGTATCTCACGAATTACAAAGCGTGGCAGAGAGTGGATTCCGGAAAAAATGTTTTTGCGACGTGGCTTATGACTCCCGCCGGCACCTCGAAGACCCTGCATGCGAGATATCAAACGCAGTATCCCAATCTCCCTCCGCTTTCCTCCGGCCAGACGTACGCCTTCATATTCGAACGGCAGTCGGGGGTCAAAAATTCGCTCCACCTTGTCGTAAACGCTCCTTTCCAATACTATTGGGCGGAGTCGAAGGATAAGGTATTTACCTACGATAACGACGATCCCGATGCGCGCACCGTGATTACGCTTACGCTGCAACTGGGATCTCCGAACGAATAATGGAACGCATAAGAAACTTCTGTATTCACCCCGTTAGAGAACGCCACGCCGAAGGCGCGGCTTCAGCCGCTTGTGGCGGCTTTTCTCTAACGGGGTTAATCGCGCACATATAATCACCATGAATCACATCAGAAATTTTTGTATCATTGCGCACATCGATCATGGGAAAAGCACCCTTGCCGATCGGTTTCTTGAGATTACCGGAGCGGTGGATACGAGACGGATGCATGAGCAGTACCTCGATCAACTCGAGCTTGAACGCGAGCGCGGCATCACGATCAAGATGGCTCCCGTGAGGATGCGGTACGAGCTCGGAAAAGAACAATATGAATTGAATTTAATCGATACACCCGGTCATTCTGATTTTTCCTATGAAGTATCGCGTGCGCTTGCCGCGGTTGAAGGAGGAATCCTGCTCGTCGATGCGACCCAGGGCATACAGGCGCAAACGCTCGCGAATCTGCACTCGGCGAGGAAGGCGGGACTTACGATCGTCGGTGCGGTAAACAAGATCGACGTGCTTGAAGGAAACGGCGATGTCGAAGGGCTCGATCGCGTCCGTCGCGAGGTTGCGGAACTCCTGAACGTTCGGAAGGAAGAAGTATTCATGATATCCGCAAAAACGGGGAAGGGGGTGCGGGAGCTTTTGGAAGCCGTAGTTCGTCGCGTTCCCCCGCCTAAGGAAATCGGGAAGGAAGAATCGAAAAGAAAAGAAACCTCGACGAGAGCTCTTATCTTCGATTCGTTCTATGACGATCATAAGGGCGTTATCGCCTCGGTGCGCGTATTTGAAGGGAGTATACGATCGACGGACACGATCACACTCGCGGCATCCGGCGCTTCCTCGAAGATAAAAGAGATCGGCTATTTCGCTCCGACGCTCACACCCACCGAAACGCTCGGTGAAGGAGAGATCGGCTATGTCGCAACCGGCATCAAGGACATCGCGCTCGTGAAGATAGGAGATACGGTTTTAAGTTCGAAGTTCAAAATCCAAAACCCGAGATCGCTCGCGCTTCACGGCTACCAAGAGCCGCAGCCGGTGGTATTCGTCTCGTTCTACCCCGAAAACAACGATGACTTCGATCTCTTGAAGAGAAGTTTCGACAAGTTGAGATTGAACGATTCTTCGTTGAACATCGAGCCGGACCAGAACGAGGTTTTGGGAAGGGGGTTTAAGGTGGGCTTCTTGGGACATCTTCATTTTGAAATAACCGCCGAGCGGTTGAAGCGAGAATTCAAAGTCGGGACAGTAAGCACATTCCCGTCGGTGCTTTATAAAGTGAAAACAAAAAAAGAGTGGCAGACCATCGTGAAACCAGAAGAGCTTCCCGCCGAATACGAGGAGATTATGGAACCGATGGTCACGATCGTGATTCTCACCTCTCCCGATTTTTTGAACAACATCTATCCGCTCCAGAAACGATTCAGATTCATGGAGAGCACGACCGAAACGTTCCACAACCAGACGGAGATCAAGGCAAAAATGCCGCTCGCGGAACTCGTGAGCGACTTCGATGATCAATTGAAGTCGGCGACCGCCGGTTACGCATCGTTCAGCTACGAACTCGCCGATTATCGGAAGGCGAATATCGAGAGGGTAGACGTGGCGGTCGCGGGAGAGCTCATCCCCGGACTTTCGAGATTTTTTCCGAAAGAGACGGTACAGTACGAAGCGCGGCAGCTTGTAGAACGCCTCAAGAAAACCCTGCCGCAGCAGCAGTTCGCCCAGCCGATTCAGGCGAGGGTAGGGGCGAAGATTATCGCCCGGGAAGATATTCCGGCAATGAGAAAGGAGTTGGGGAACTTCGGAAAGAACGGCGGGGACAGGACGAGAAAGATGAAGTTGTGGCAGAAACAGAAAAAAGGAAAGGAGCGGCTCAAGGCGCGCGCCCATGTCCGCATCCCCCCGCATTTGTTCAAAGAACTCCTCAAAAAATAGGAAGGTGCAAGTTTTGTTTTATTCCCTCGCGGCACCGGGTGTCGGAATGCTCCTGCGGCATTCCGCACCCTACGCTCTCGGCTCGC
>JAJYXD010000080.1 GCA_021791135.1 bacterium
CGATCGACGACATACGCGAGCCCGCCCTTTCCGATCGTGAGTTTTCCCACGAGATCCCACATAAACTTCAGGTTTACCTCGGCCGTAAGCATTCCCCTTATATCACCGAACACATCCTTTATGGGAATAGCCATCAGCACAAGCGGTTCGTTGGTCGCCTGATCGATGAATACCTGGCTTATATATCTTTCTCCGCGACGAATCACTGCGTTATGAAGTTCCGCCCTTGTCCGATCCCCAATCATCTCTTCGGGAGCCAGACTCGAAAATCGAGAAACCTTCGAAAGTTGCGCGCCGTTCGGATCGGAAATCGCAACCCAGCGAAATGAGGCATCCGATCCAAGTAGTCTGTTGAGTATCAAATCCCGCGCCTCGGAATTCATCGTTTTGAGATTACTGAATCGGACCCCCGCTTCGAGGAGACTAAAATGTTCTTCCGTAAAATCCCGCACCGCCTCCGCCGCACTCTTCGCGATAAGCTGCTGATGTTCCGCAACGGTATTTTGCTGTGCGGAAGTGCCGAAATAAAACTGAAGGGTGAACGAAACGACAAGCACCAAAAGGCCCAAAAATAAAAAAGCGAGCGTGAGAGTCACCCTGAGGCTCCTAAAACGTTTTCCCCCGTGCGGAATTTCTTGGGTAGCCGTAGTTTGCATTCCGTTTGTTCCATTATACAACAAAAAGACGCCGTCTTCCTGTATTTCGGCGATGAAAAGCGGTATACTTTTTCTACCACACGCGTATGTTCAAGGGTGCACGAAAGTTTTTTAAAACTACGGGTCCCGGCCTCATCACCGGCGCGGCGGACGACGATCCTTCGGGAATCGCGACTTATACCCAGACAGGCGCTCAATTCGGTTATGGACAACTCTGGACCGCGCTGTTCCTGCTCCCCTTCATAGTCGCCATTCAAGAAGCGTGCGCGCGCATAGGAGCGGTTACCGGCAAGGGAATAGCGGCGGTCGTAAAGGAACACTACTCCAAAAAGGCGCTTTACACGGCGCTTCTTTTCGTTATTGTGGCAAATACCATTAACATCGGCGCCGACTTGGGCGCGATGGGCGCGGCGGCCCAACTTATCATTCCTATTGACTTCACGATTCTTACCTTGTTCTTCACGGTGCTCATCCTTCTCCTCGAAATCTTCGTCTCCTATCGACTGTATTCGAAAATCCTGAAATGGCTTACCCTCGCGCTCATTGCATACCCCATAACGCTCTTTCTTGTGGAACAGCCCTGGGGAACGCTTCTTCGGGCGACGCTTATTCCTCATGTCGAGTTCAGCTTCGCATTCCTCTTTATCATCACTGGCGTACTCGGCACCACCATCTCTCCTTATATGTTTTTCTGGCAGGCGTCGGAAGAAGTCGAGGAGGAAAAAGAACGGCACATGTTGCGGCACGGCATTCCGCGCATCACAAAAAAATTCATCCGTTTTCTGCGGCTTGATACGTTCGTGGGAATGCTCTCCTCGGAGCTCGCCACATGGTGCATTATTGCGGTATCCGCAACCGTACTCCACGGAAACGGCGTGACCGACGTGGGAACGGCGGCGGATGCGGCAAAAGCGCTTGAACCGCTGGTGCACACCTTCCCGAACGCGGGACTTATCGCAAAAGCGATTTTCGCGATAGGGGTGGTCGGCCTCGGACTTCTTGCGGTTCCGATTCTTTCCGCATCAGCTTCGTATGCACTCTCCGAAACGCTGAACTGGAAAGAGGGATTGAATTTGAAACTCAAAAAAGCGCACGGATTTTACGGCGTGATTACCATCGCTACCCTGATCGGACTTTCCATCAACTTCATCGGAATCAATCCCATCAAAGCGCTTATTTTTGCCGCAGTCTTAAACGGCGTCGCCGCGGTACCCCTGCTTTTTATTATCGCCCGCGTCGCGCAAAACGGAAAAATAATGGGAGCGTACCGAAGCGGGACGCTCTCCATTACGTTCGTCTGGGCAACATTCATCCTTATGGGGGTCTCTGCGATTGCGATGTTCCTCACAATCGGGGGAAGTTGACCTCTCACGCTCCGCTACGGCGCTAATCGTACCGAAGCGCTTCGATCGGTTTCTGGTTCATGTTATTTACTTCCTGATTGTACATGCTTTAAAAACCAATACGCAAGGAGAAACAGTAAAATCGCAATAATGCAGTAGCTTACGATCTTCGCATAAGGAGTGACGAGATGCCAATCGTTTCCCAGCATCTGCCCTCCCCACGCGAGAAGCAGTGACCAGAAGAACGAACCGACAAAACAGGTTATGGTAAATACCCAGAAGTTCGCCTTGGCGACTCCCGCCGGAATCGAGATGTAAGTTCTGACCACCGGTACGATTCTTCCGATAAGAAGTGAGGAGACGCCGTGCTCGGCGAAAAACTTCTCTGCGGAGGTCAAACTTCTACGCGGAATAAAGATGTACTTCCCGTATTTCTCCACGAGCGGGCGCCCTCCGTAACGGGCAATCACGTATACGAATAGAGAGCCGATAACCGATCCTATTGCACCCGCAAGCGCAACCCCAAAAAGAGAAAATCTCCCGGTCGATACGAGGTATCCGGCAAAAGGCACGATGGCCTCGGAAGGGAGCGGGGTTGCCGCCGACTCGACCGCCATTAGAATCACGATCCCCGCATACCCCAGGGCGCTTATAAGAGAAAGAATCCCCGAGACAAGAGAAAAGACCATATGTTTTCACTTTACGCTCATTTTCAAAGGAATGCGAGTGAGAATAAAAATATTTAGAGCCCGCTTCGTTAGTTTGAAGACGGGCCCTAGACCATAATTGTTTTTCTGTTTCTTCTCTCATATCTCACCATAAGAATTAAGAGAAGGGAGACTGAAATTATTGCTCTTACGGAATAAGCAACAGAAAGGACGTTTCCGCTCTCTATCGCCGGATATAAAGACACGAGTCCATTTACTAGACTGCATGACCAAATAGAGAAGGGTTCCGTGTTCCTCTTTGCCTTGACCATTTTTTCTACCGTAGGGAAATACCCCACGACAAGGATGACTTGCGCGATGACGCTTGTCCAAAAAGAATTCATCGTCGCAAACCAGAATATCGCGATCGCGTATGATACAAGGAGGCAGTATCTTTCAAATGCACTGAATACAACTTTTCCTCCCGCCCTTACCACAATCACTATACTCACCGAGGCACACATGATAACGTCCGCAAGGCAGTAAAAAACAGCTTCCAAATTCATTGGCCGCTGAATTAACAGGCTTGCCGCGTTCAGTGTCACCGCCAATGTGAAAATAAACCACATGGCGAGGGATGGATCCGTCTTCTCTACTTCCTCCTTTATAATCCTTGAATACCTGTAGGTATTCACCATGGAAAGGAGGAAAATGAAAACTATCACCGAGGTTTTCAATCGTATTCTCCTTATAAAAGTTCAACAATCAATGAAAATAAAATAGCACTTTTCCGTGCCACTGTCAATAAATTCCAAACGGGTACTCTCATCATATTGG
>JAJYXD010000035.1 GCA_021791135.1 bacterium
GAGGTGCTCTTATGACTATTATAAATGTTGTTGTTGGATCTATTGTCGGTGTGGTTCTCTAGTTAAAGATCGGTGAAAAGACAGCTACGCAATGGTATATTCCGAAAGTCCAAGCCATAGCCATCAACTCTCTGATCAATCTCAAACAAAAAGACTTGGATGAGATTGAAAATGATATGAGAAACTACTGGCTGGTACTCGCGCCGATAGAAGTCATCTCCGACTGTCTGCTTTTCAGATTCAGCTATTAAGTTTATACAAACACAGAGCGTCAACCTTTTGGAAGACGCTCTGAATATTTTTAAAACGTTTATAACACCTTGGTAAAGCAACCCCATTAAGACTATTGCTTTACCAAACTAACTAAAATCTCAATCATTGTTTAGAAATTCTCCAATATATATCTCAACCTCCTCTTTTTCCAGTACTCCCCCGCATACTCGATGCCGATGCGCGCAGATTTATGAATCTGCGATTTTTTTATCTTTGTTCTTCTGTCCTCGATCCAAAGCCCCGACGATCTCACGGCCGGCTTCCCGTACAGTTTCCCATTGATCTTAAAAAACTTGGTGACACGTGCTGGCCCCGTTAGAAATAGCCCACCCCCACGGGGCCCTCTGGGCGCGCGCTGCGCGGGCGAGATTTCTAACGGGGCAGGACCGCTTACTTTTTGGACCCCCCGAATCAAGATTGCGGCAGGGTATCCCTTCTCCCGCGCCGTAATATTCACAAGCCAGTGCATGCCGTAGGTGAAGTACGGATACCACAGTCCCGGATGCCCAAACATTATCTTGTTCCGCGGTGTCATTCCGCGCGAGGCGTGCGATCCCTTGTCGTGCGGTCCGTCATACACCTCGACCTCCGTAATCATCCCCGCAATTTCTCTTGCCCGCCCCGAGCCGCGTCGAGGGGTCGCGATACGCCGTACCAGATACTTCCCCAGAAGCTCCTCCGCCACTACCCGCGTATCACGATTGAAAAACTTTTTTGATAACACTTTCCGCATATGAACACATAATACATCCTCAAAATTTCACATATGTGAAATTTTGAGGACAGCGGTTTAAAGCAGTTTTCTTATTTCTCGAATTATTGATTCGGGCACCGGATCTCTTTGAGGGGCTTTTGCTGGATACCTCCACACCGTTATGATTTTAATTATTTTCTGCGTGTTCCGCTTCGTTTTGTTATTTGGTATTTGAGATTTGGAAATTGCTCGCGTCACAGGCGCGAGCTTGTACATAACCCAGATTTCGGAGTATCGCTTGGTACCCGCGGACTGCATTACGGCAACCGTGTGCGGCGCGATCCCCTCTTCATAGCGCGCGGGAAACCGGATAATCCGCTTCACGCGGCTCTCCGCAAGCCCGTAGTATTTCATCTTCACGCGTGCGTGGATAGTCCAAAGATATTTTTCCGCGAGAAACATGAACTACTTCCTTCCGTATTTTCCCATGAGCGTCGTTTCTTCAAGTACGTGCCCTTTGATCGCCTCCTCGAGTTCCGCCTTCGATGCCCCCTGCGGAAGATCGAGTGCCGTATTAAGCGCATAGAGTTTGAACATATAACGATGTGCTTGGTTTCCGCGCGGCGGGCAGGGTCCGCCGTAGTGTTCTTTTCCAAAACTATTCTTTCCCTCAACCGCGCCGAAGGGAATATTATCTTCCATAACGTACTGCGTCTTCGGATCGATATTCCACACAATCCAGTGATCCCAGACGCCGCCGTTCGACGCATCGGGATCGTCCACAATAAGCGCGAATGACTTCGTCTCGCGGGGCGCGTTTCTAATCTCAAGCATCGGGTTTACGTTATCCCCGTCACAAGTGAACTTTGCCGGAATCGGATCCCCATCCCTGAAGGTCGAGCTTTTGAGCGCCAAGTTTCCCATGAACTCAGTATATAGCATCAGGCAGTAAGTAGTAAGCATACGAGACGGACTTCCTAATTTTTTCGCATACTATATACTTAATACCAACTACTTAATACTCGTCATGCCTCATCTCGCGCTTTACCGTAAATACCGTCCCCTCGCCTTCGAGGATCTCGTAGGGCAGGAGCACGTCGTAAAAATCCTCAAAGAAGCGGCGCGCCAGGATAAGCTTGCGCACGCCTATCTCCTCGCGGGACCCCGCGGTACGGGAAAAACCACGACTGCGCGTTTGATCGCGAAGATCGCAAACTGCGAGAAACGCATCGCCGATCAAAAGTTCGCGGCAAAAGGAGAACCATGCAACGACTGCCCGGCCTGTCGCGCGATCGACGAGGGACACGCGATCGACGTTGTCGAGATCGATGCCGCCTCGAACCGAGGCATCGACGAGATACGGAATCTAAAGGAGAGCGTCCGCGTGACGCCCTCGGCCGCGCGCTACAAGGTATTTATCATCGACGAGGCGCACATGCTGACGAAAGACGCATGGAACGCGCTCTTGAAAACTCTTGAGGAGCCGCCCGCGCACGTGATACTCATTCTCGCGACGACGGAAATAGAAAAAGTGCCTCTAACCATCAGCTCGCGCACCCAGAAGTTCTATTTCAAACGCGCCACGCTTCAGGAAATCATCAAGAAACTGAAGAAGGTAATCGACGACGAGGGAATCAAAATTTCGAACGAGGCGTTGAGTCTCGTCGCAACCTCCGCGGAAGGAAGCTTCAGGGACGGGGAATCGCTTCTCGATCAGCTCATCGCTCTGGACGACAAAGACATCACGCTTTCCGAGGTGGAACATATGATCGGGAAGGTTGGGTTTGACAAGCTTTCCGCCTTCGCGAAACTTTTGCTTCGTGCCGAGGTGGACGAGGCACTCGAGGCGCTTGCGGAGATCGAGGATGGCGGCTTTAACCTCGTGCAGCTCACGAAGGACCTGATTCAATACCTTCGGCGCGTGACGGTGCTCGCCACCAACCCGAAGATGGAGCAGTACTTCAAGGAAGAACTCATGGAAGAACACCTGAAGATGATTGCGGACGCGGCAAAGCTTTTCACGCCCGCGCACGTAAAGCTCCTGGAGGCGCTCATGGAAGCGTACGGCGAGATGCGCTACAGCCAGTTCCCTATTATCTCGCTCGAAGTAGCAATTATCGACACACTCGCCACCAGCCCAACACAGGGGAAAAAGTGAGCGCTCCGGGCCGGCAAGGCCCAAGTCCTACTCACTTTTTCCCCTGTGTTGGGCTTTCTTTTTATTTAAAGTTAAAAGGAAAGCGAAACGAAGAAAGGAATAGTAAGTAACCACGGCGTGAGGGCAAACGCTATAAGCGTGCCCAAAAGAAACGGCATCCCAAGTGTCGTGTAGTGTTCTTCGAACAACGTCATTTTCACTATTGAAACGAGCATCACAGAGAGGAGTGCGAGCGGAAGGAAAACAAGAAAGATCGGCCAGCCCGCAAGAAGCGAAAGAAGAAATCCGAGCTCCGTTTCTCCCTCTTCGAA
>JAJYXD010000021.1 GCA_021791135.1 bacterium
GTTTCGGAATGTCGATCTCCCGCTTACGCAGATTACGATTCTGGGGAATAACTCGGTTTCGTTTAATATCACCTTTCGATTCGCCCCCTAGTCGGACTTGAGAAGCGTGCGAAGCTCCTGAAATGCTTCTTCAAACCGCGTCTCATCGGCGCGGCGTATTCGTTTCAGAACGAACGCGCCCGCTTTTTCTTTTCTGTCGTCTCTCCTGACGCCGATTCGTGCGCGCCAGAATTCGTTCGTGCCGAGTGATCGGATGATCGACTCAATGCCGTGATGTCCCGCCGAGCCTCTTCCAAATCCAATTCGTATGTCTCCCACGGGAAGATCGGTGTCGTCGTGAAGCACGAGAAGCGACTCCGGCGTTACCTTGAAATAATGAAGCGCGTGCCGGATCGCGATTCCCGATTCGTTCATAAAGGTATTGGGAACTACAAAAAATTTCGAATCCGCTTTTACATAACGGAATTCGTCCTTCGTTTTCCATTCGTGATCTTCCGACGATGCGAGAAGAAATTCGAGCGCTCGCGTTCCTATATTATGGTACGTCGCGGCAAGTTTTGGGTCGGGATTTCCGAGTCCCGCAATAAGACGTATGTGTTCGGAGTGAAACGCAAAATTCTTCGTACGATCCATCTTTGTATTGCGTTTTTCCGGCATATCTCATAAGATTATCACATATTATGAGGAAATTCCTCTGGTCTTTATTCGAAATGTTCGAGACGTTGGTAATCATCGTCGTCGCGGTTCTTCTCGTACGTTCTTTCGTAACGCAGCCGTTCTTGGTGAGCGGTTCGAGTATGGAACCCACGTTCAATGACGGTAATTACCTTCTTATTGATGAACTTTCCTATGACTTCAGAGCTCCGAAACGCGGCGAAGTGGTGGTATTCAAATACCCGAATGATCCGAGTTCATATTTTATAAAGAGAATTGTCGGGCTTCCCGGAGAGACAGTTATTATCCGCGACGGAAAGGTGAGCGTACGAAACGCCACGGGGATCGAGGTACTGAACGAACCGTATGTGCTTCAAAACGACACGGCTTCGAGCGTGGAACGAGAGCTCAATAGTGGAGAATACTTTGTAATGGGGGACAACAGAAATTTCAGTTTCGATTCGAGGAATTGGGGGCCGGTGCCCGCAAAGAATATCGTGGGAGTGGTCCGTTTCAGATTGTGGCCTTTACAATCGGCCATGGCGTTCAGCACGCCGCAGTATTAAAACGTGATGGGAAAGGAACCAAAACCCCAGGTGAAAAAAATGCAGAAAGGTGCGAAGCCCTACACGTTTTCCACCGTGGAAGGAATGGCGGATATTCTTCCCAGGGATCAGGACTGGTGGAAACTTGTCTTGCAGTTGGGAAATGCGACAAGCGAACTCCATGACTTCAATTTTATAGAAACGCCCCTTATCGAGGAGGCGGGCATGTTCGAGGAAGGCGCGGGAATTGCGAAGGAGTTCGTCGAAAAACATCTCTTTCTTCTGAAAACGGGAGGAAAAGAGAGGGTCGCGCTTTCGTTCTGCCCCAAGGTTTCGGTGCTTCGGAGCTATTTGGAACACAGGCTTGCATATTTCGCGTCGCCGCTCAAGGCGTTCTATATGCTTCCCGTGCTGAAAAAAACGCGGACGAAAGAAGGGCTTCGGGAATCGCACGAATGGGGATTTCAAATCATAGGAGAAGGCGATCCGATCTATGACGGAGAGATCATTCTTGCGATAAGCGATTTTCTTAAAGGATTGAAGCTGAAACAGCTGATGCTCAAGATTAACAGCGGAGGATGCCGCGTATGCCGTCCCGCGTTCCGGCAGAAAATAAAAGCGTACTATCGGAACGAACAGGAACGGTTGTGCAAGACGTGCGAACGAAACCTCGAAACGAACGTGTTCGCGCTTCTTCACTGCGAAGAAGCGGAATGCAGGGAGGTAATGGCCGGCGCGCCCATCATACTCGATTACCTTTGTCAGAACTGTAACAACCATTTCAAGTCGGTGCTTGAACTTGTGGAAGATAATGAGATCGCGTACGAACCCGATGCACATCTCCTGCCGATAAATGACTACGGCATGAGGACGATATTCGAATTGTACGTGCCCGAGCTTCGGCTCCCCATCGCGTCGGGATGCCGCTTCGATTATCTCGCGGAGATATTCGGTGCGAGGGTGACGCCGACCGTAAACGGCACGTTGAATATCGAACGGGTTATCGAGGCGATGAAGCTTCAGGGAATTGCGCCGCATCCGCGAACGAAACCGAAGGTGTTCTTCGTGGTCTTGGGCGATCAGGCGAAGAAGGGCGCGTTACGTCTCATGAACAAGCTTCGTTCGTCGGGCGTTGCGGTAGTCGAGGTGGTGGGAAAGAAAACATTGAAAGCCCAGCTGAAAAGCGCCGAGCGGATGAATATATCTCTCGCGCTTCTTCTGGGACAGAAAGAAATCTTCGAGGGAACGGTGATTGTGCGCGATATGACCTCCGGCGCTCAAGAAACGATTCTCGCGGAAAAGCTCGTCGAGGAGGTGAAGCGGAGGATAACTAAATGATTTATCCCGTTAGAAGCCGCGATCGCGCTTTTAAAATAGGGATACTATTATAATAAAAGAAATGAATTGTAATTACAGAAAATATAGTATAAGTCGAGAGATCGCGATCTGCTTCTAACGGGATGAATTGTATCTTTTGTAAAATCGCGAACAGAGAAATAGACGCACTCACGATACACGAAGACGCTTCGACGGTCGCATTTCTCGATATCTTTCCCCATGCGGCGGGACATACCGTGGTGATTCCCAGGGCACATCGTGAAACGCTTGCCGATCTCTCCGAGGAAGAACTTGTTACGCTTGTCCGCGCGGCCCGAAACGCCGAAGATCTCCTGGAACGAGCGCTCCATCCGGACGGATTTACGGTAGGAATCAACCAGGGAAAGGCGGCGGGTCAGGCAGTCCCTCATCTTCATGTCCACATACTGCCGCGTTTCGAAAACGACGGAGGCGGATCGGTGCACTCGATTGTGAACGCGCCGTCTAAGGAACCGCTTGCGGAATTAAGGGAAAAAATAGTAAAGTCGAAGCAGGAGAAAATGGTCGGATAGTACCGAAGAAGAACATGGAAATACGCAGGAGAAAAAACGAGAGCGTCAGTTCATTTCTGTATCGTTTCAATAAACGAGTACAGCAGACCGGCGTTTTGAAGGAAGTAAAAAAGAGAAGATTTTCCTCCCGTCCGGTAAATCGGCGCGCGCGCAGAAATGCGGCGTTGTACCGAAAAACGAAGGGAGAGACGATCGCGAGAGCGAAAAAACAGGGGAGTCGTTAATCGGCGATTAGAAAACCGCGACCCGGGGCATATGATCTTGCCCCGGGTTGTTTTTGTCTTTTAGAGATGCCCGGGATGCGTTATAATAAGCGAAATGGAAACACTTAAGAAAAAAATAGGCG
>JAJYXD010000012.1 GCA_021791135.1 bacterium
GGTAGAAAAAATCAGAAAAACCGCAAGCTCTGTTATTTGCAGCAACAACAAAACCCTTATCAAGAACGGACTGCAAATAGAGGATGTATCAAGTTTCAAAAAACTCGATACAGTTTCTCTTGCCGACTTATTCTACTTCTTGACGCACATTCCTTTGGATATTCTCAATCTCGCCGCGTAATAAGTTTCCCACCAATAATAGCGAAGGCAATCACCATGATTGCCTTTCGTCCTTGTTAGTCGGACGTGCTACAATAAACCCAGATAAGTTGAAAGGAGGGAGTGATGACTTATGAAGTAAAATACAGGATCTACTTCAGTGATCCTCTTTCACTATCAAGAAAAAACAAATAAACTATAATAGAACTATGCAAAAAAGAGTTTTTATCATTCATGGTTGGGACGGATACCCCGAAGAGGGGTGGTTCCCGTGGTTGAAACGCGAGCTGGAAGGAAGGAGATTCGAGGTACACGTACCGCAGCTTCCGGACGCGAAGTACCCGAAATTTGAGAAGTGGACTTCCGCGCTCGCAGAAGCAGTGGGGAAAGCGGATGAGCAAACCTATTTCGTAGGACACAGTATGGGAACGAAGACGATTATAAAATACTGCGAGGGTCTGCCGGAAAAAACGAAAATCGGTGGAGTAGTGTTTGTCGCGGGATTTCTGAAACGACTCACCGGACTCGAAGATGATCCCGAGGTACATGAGTACGCGAGAAACTGGCTCGAAGCGCCCGTCGATCTCAATAAGACAAAATCACATTTCGATAAGAGTATCGCGATCTTTTCTGACAACGATAATTATGTTCCGCTCGACAATCAGGATGATTTTAGGGACAAGCTCGGCTCGAAGGTGGTTATCCAACACGGCATGAAGCACTTCAGCGGTTCGCAGGGTTTCAAGGAACTCCCGATAGCCCTGGAATCTCTTTTGGAAATCTCTTCCTAAAAATACTATCTCATTAAAATACCTCCCACCACGTCTCTCCGAACGAGGGTAAGACTTTGCCTGCTTTAATAAAGTAGCCCCTCGTCGTGAACTCCTCGGGATGCTTCCAAAACATGCATATCTTCCCCTGTCGGTGTGTTTTGGAAGCAAGTGCCCGAGTTGAGGAGAGACGTGGTGGGAGATAAAAACCCTCATTTTATCTTGGTTTTTTAACCCTCTCTCAGGTTTCTTTTTAATGACGAATCTGCTATAATAAAGAATATTAATAAAGAGCCAAGAGCGGCTTTTTTATTGATAGAACCTACAAAAAACACACCTATGCCAAAGGAAAAAGAAGCAGAAAAGGAAGTAAAAAAAGAGGCAAAAAACGAACAAAAATCCTCCTACGACGCGAAAGATATCTACGTTCTCGAAGGTCTTGAGCCGGTAAGAAGAAGACCCGGTATGTATATCGGCTCCACGGGAGTCGACGGACTTCATCATTTGATCTGGGAGGTCGTCGACAACTCGATCGATGAGGCGATGGCGGGACATGCGAAATATATCTCCGTCGAGATCTCGAAAGATAATCGCATCGCGGTCACGGACGACGGCCGCGGCATACCCGTCGACATTCATCTGCAAACGAAGAAGTCCGCACTCGAGACCGTGTTGACCACGCTTCATGCGGGAGGCAAGTTCGGAGGGGAATCGTACAAAGTTTCCGGAGGTCTTCACGGCGTCGGCGTCTCCGTCGTAAACGCACTCTCGAAGTGGCTCCGGGTGGAGGTACAACGAAACGGAACGATCTACACGCAGGAATACGTGCGCGGCGTTCCGAAAGGAAACGTCAAAAAGAACGGGACATCAAAATCCACCGGCACGAAGGTTATTTTCGATGCGGATCCGGAAATCTTCCAAAAAATAGAGTACGACAGAAAGAAAATTTTGGATCACCTTCGCCAACAGGCGTATCTCACGAAGGGTGTTGAAATCACTTTTGTGGATGAGCGCGGCGAACAGCCGTTCTTCTACGGATTTTATTTCGACGGGGGACTCAAATCATTTATCCGACATCTCCTCGAAGGAGAAACAGCGATACAAAGCGAGCCCTTCTACATGCACAAGAATCACGAATCGATTGATATCGAAGCGGCGTTCATGTACGTGGAAGATCAGGAGTCGAGGGAGTTGAGTTTTGCAAATAACATCTACACACCCGACGGAGGTATGCATCTTACGGGACTTCGTTCCGCACTCACGAGAACATTGAACGATTACGCACGCACCGAAAACTACCTAAAAGAAAGCGACGATAACTTCACGGGAGACGATATCAGGGAAGGAATTGTTGCGATCGTATCGGTCAAAATCCCCGAGCCGCAGTTCGAGGGGCAAACGAAGGCGCGTCTGGGAAATCCGGAGGCGAGAACGGCCGTCGAGGCGGTGGTGAACGAGGCGCTCAAGGAGTTTCTCGAGCGCCATTCCGCGGACGCGAGGAAGATCATCGAGAAAAACCTTCTCGCCGCAAAGGCGAGGAAGGCCGCAAAGGCGGCCAAGGATACCGTGCTTCGAAAGGGGGCACTCGAAGGACTCACGCTCCCGGGAAAACTCGCGGACTGTTCATCGAGGAGAGCTGAGGATTCCGAACTCTTCATCGTAGAGGGCGATTCGGCAGGCGGAAGCGCGAAACAGGGGAGAGACAGGCGTTTCCAGGCCATTCTTCCGCTCAAGGGGAAGATATTGAACGTGGAGAAGTCCAGGATCGATAAGATGCTCGCGAACAAGGAGGTACGATCGCTTGTAATAGCCCTCGGGACGGCTATCTCCGAAAACTTCGACATCGAGAAGCTCCGCTACCACAAGATCATCCTCATGACGGATGCCGACGTGGACGGTGCTCACATTGCGACGCTTCTTCTTACGCTCTTCTACCGTTACTTCCCGAAGATTGTCGAGGAGGGACATTTGTATCTCGCCCAGCCTCCGCTCTTCCGGGTTCAAAAAGGAAAGGAGTTCGAGTATGCGTACACGGAAAGTCAGCGAGACAAGATCGCAAAAAGAATGGGAGAACAGGGCGTTACCATCCAGCGTTACAAGGGTTTGGGAGAAATGAATCCGACACAGCTCTGGGAGACGACCATGAATCCGGAAACCCGCCTTCTGAGACAGATCACCGTGGATGACGCGGTTGAGACCGACAAACTTTTCGACATACTCATGGGAGAGGTGGTGGAGCCCCGCAAGAACTTTATCCAAGCGCACGCGCTTACAGTGAAAAACCTGGATATTTAGAGCTCGGAGATTTCCTGCACGGCATTCCCGCACCGGGTGTCGGAATGCTCCTGCGGCATTCCGCACCCTACGCTCTCGGCTCGCGACTCCCTTCGGGAGACCAAGCTCGCTCGCCTGCGAGAGTTGCGGTCATACCAT
>JAJYXD010000056.1 GCA_021791135.1 bacterium
TACACCAATACACCCCAGAACATATTCCACAGTATCGCGGCGGTCGCAGAATAAAGTATAAACTTCTTGAATGGAAATTGCAGTATGCCGGCTGCGGTGGAAGCGAGTGCCGCAAGATTCGGTTGCCAGTAACTGAGAAATATTCCGCTCAGCCCGTACTTAGAGAGTTGTGTTTGGGCCTTTTCCGTCGGTTTTTTCAGTCCGAACTTCAGTAACAACTTATACCATCCGTATTTTCCGAGCGCATAGTCGAATACATAAGCCAGAAGCAGTCCCGCGGTGACGAGAATTACTACCCATATGACTTCCGGAATATTTAAGAACTTCCCATGCCGCCCAAAACAACAGGACCACCGCTAGAGCCATCATGGGCAAACCCACGATCTTTAACAAGTTTTTTGCCTACTTCCCGTAATTTCTGTTCTCATGCCACATAACACCTCTTATATTTTAATGCTATTCCCGCAGTGCATTGATGTTTTTCGAATCGGCCTTCCACGGATATTTCTCGATCAAATCCTGCGTTATTATTTTTACTAGTATTGTTTGTTGACCGTTCAGATATGCTTTCACTAATCGGTGTACGCCATCTATGATGAGCCACTTACCATTTTTCTTAAAGACCAGTATAGGATGCTCCATATCAACATTTTCTATCCGCCTCCGATGGCTAGCACTTCCGGGAATCTCATTAATGACATCCCACGGGGTCAGATTCCAACTTTCGCCGTCTTTTCCCCACAGAGGTAAATCGAAATTCCATATTAAGTCCCCGATCTCGAAGTCTACGATGGGAATATGCAATAATCCCAATTTTTCCGCATCGCAGTATATTTCATAGCCTGCTTCTCTAAGGGTTTTTGGAATCTTACTCCCCATGGCACTTCTTGTACTTCTTCGGTGTTCCATCATCCTTCTTCGCTCCGCACCAGCAGGGATCATTTCTACCGATATTCTTATGCTCCGGCGGAGGAGGCGTTTGCCGTGGCGCTTGTGACTGTACCGCGAATGCTTTCATATCGATCTCAAGAAGCTGGAACACCGTCGAAAAAAGCATCGATTCGAACACATTATTCAATCGCTCGTAGAGTCCGTGTGCTTCCCTCCTGTATTCGACGAGAGGATCATGCTGGCCATACGCGCGGATGTTCACCGATTCGCGGAGCGCCTCGAGATTTTCGAGATTGTCGATCCAGAGCGTGTCCAGGATTCGCACCATATGTTGTGCGACGACAACGGCCCGTTCCGGTTCAAGCGTCTCCGGAATTTTTTTCGTGTTTGATTCTATTTCTCCGATCTGTTTCTCCCGTTCCGGATTCGTCTCATCCATCTCGTTCAGTTCTATCTGGTTTCGGAGCGCTTCCGTCGCGCGTGCCGCGAAGTGTTCGAGTGTTTCCTTGAGTATCGGCAGGATCTCGTTTTTATCTCCCGCCTCGAGCAGTTTCTCGCGCCGCGCATAAAGCGCCGTACGCTGTTTGTTCAGTACGTCGTCGAAATCGAGGAGATGGCGGCGAATATCAAAGTTCGCCCCTTCTACTTTTGTCTGCGCCTGGTTCACGGACTTTGCGACCATGCCGGATTCGATCGGCACGTCCTCGGGGAAGTTCAACGTTTCCATGAGTCCTTTGATGCGATCTCCGCCGAAGATGCGCAAGAGATCGTCCTCAAGCGAGAGGAAGAACTGACTCACGCCGGGATCCCCTTGCCGGCCGGACCGTCCACGGAGCTGGTTATCGATACGTCGCGCCTCATGACGTTCGGTGCCGATGACCTGAAGTCCCCCCGCGTCTTTTATTTTTCGTGCCTCTTCCTGGTTTGGAGGATTACCGCCCAAGACGATGTCCACGCCGCGGCCCGCCATGTTCGTTGCGACGGTAATTGCGCCCGCGCGTCCAGCCTGGGCGATAATCTCGCCTTCCCGTTCGTGGTTTTTCGCGTTCAATACCTCGTGAGGAATCGCCGCACGCGAGAGGTAGCCGGAGATGATCTCGTTGTTTTGAATCGAGGTTGTACCGATCAAAACCGGTCTCCCCGCTTCCCTCGCTTCTTTCACTGACTTCACGACCGCGTTGTACTTGGCGTCTTTCGTTTTATAAATCGCGTCCGGAAGATCTTTGCGGACAAGAGACCGGTTTGGAGGAATGCTCACCACATCAAGGTTGTACACCTTATGAAACTCCTCCGCGGAGGTCTGTGCGGTACCCGTCATGCCGGCGATCTTCTTGTAGAGACGGAAGTAGTTCTGAATGGTGATTTGCGCGAAGGTGCGATTCTCTTCTTTTACCTGCACGCCTTCCTTCGCTTCGATCGCCTGATGAAGCCCGCCCGAGTAGCGGCGTCCCATAAGCATTCGTCCCGTGAATTCGTCGACGATAATGACCTCTCCATTTCGTATCATGTAATCCCTGTCGAGTTTGAAAAGCGCCTTTGCTTTCAAGCTCTCCTGGAGAAAGTGCACCAGTCGGAGGTTTTCCGGCGCATAGATATTCTCGACGCCGATCGTTTTTTCCACCTTCTCGATGCCGGATTCCGTGATGGAGACCGCCTTGAGTTTCTCGTCTGCCATGTAGTCCTCCTCTTCGTTGAGGTGTGAGGCGACTCTTGCAAAGGTCTTATAGTGTTCACTCGCTTGTATGTCGGGCGCCGCGATAATCAAAGGAGTGCGCGCCTCATCAATCAGGATACTGTCGATCTCGTCCACAATCGCATAGGCATTTAGACGCTGTACTTTATCGCTCAAACGGAGCGCCAGATTGTCGCGCAGAAAATCGAAGCCGAACTCGTGATTCGTGCCGTAGGTAATATCCGCCATATACGCTTCGTGCCGGGTGACGGGACGCAAAAACTTCTCGAAGATCCTGAATGATCCCAAAATATCGCGCTCCTTATCTTCCTCCGGATCCGTTTCGTAAGCCGGATCGTAGTGATACGCCGCATCATGTACGATGCAGCCGACCGACAAACCGAGCGCGTGATAAATTTGCCCCATCCAGATCGCGTCGCGTTTCGCGAGATAGTCGTTTACGGTCACGACATGCACGCCGTTTCCCGTGATGGCATTCAGATATGCGGGAGAGGTTGCGGCGAGAGTCTTCCCTTCTCCCGTCATCATCTCGGTGATCTTCCCTTCGTGAAGCGCCATGCCGCCTATGAGCTGAACGTCAAAGTGACGCTGCTTCAGTGTACGCTTTGCGGCCTCGCGAACCATTGCAAACGCATCAGGAAGAGCTTCGTCGAGTACTTTTCCTTCCTTTACCTCTTCCTTGAGTTTCAGGGATGCCGC
>JAJYXD010000030.1 GCA_021791135.1 bacterium
ATCCAGAAGCTCTTTTTCAAGTTTCTTAACAAGCTCTAGGTTTTCTGACTTAGTCGACATTATCAGTGATTAAAAGACAATCTCCATAGGGAAGTGAATTAGTAATATTCTACACCCATTTGCACTCATTTGAATAAAGAATACAAATTTGCGAGAATCAGTCTAAAATCAGCGGGAATCCGCAACGCCTTGCATTTTTTCTCACAATTCCTTATTCTTGATTCATCATTCAGTAAACAATTATGTTGGCAATCAAACTCAAGAGAACGGGGAAAAAACACCAGGCGTCTTTCAGGATCGTGGTGGGAGAGAAGCGCGCGAAGTTCCGCGGCCGCGCGACCGAGGATCTGGGATGGCTCGATCCGAAAAGCAAGAAGAACGATCTTAAAAAAGACCGCATCCTCTACTGGATAAAAGTGGGTGCAAAACCGACCGCGACGGTACACAACCTTCTCGTAAAAGAGGGGATAGTGAAGGGAACGAAAATCGCCGTTCACAAGAAGTCAAAGAAACAGCCGGAAGCGGCCCAAGCGGCTCCTGCGACGGAACCTGCCGCACCTGCGGCATAGGGATTGATCCCGTTAGAAATCACGCCCACCCCGATTCATTCAAACTATGTATCCAGAAAGAAAAAAAGAAATGAAATATGGAGATAGCCGAAAATTCAAATGTGTGGCGGGCTATTTCTAACGGGATTGACTTTTTCTCGTAAATTTGTTATTATTGCAACGTATAATCCCGAAGGGGAGAAATGAAAGAAAGGTCGGTGTCGTGAAATTCGAGTACAGATTGAAAAACGTTTATGCAAGCAACATCTGATAAGGATTTCCTCGAGTTCCTCGTGAAATCGATCGTCGATCATCCGGATGACGTAGTCATCGATCGGCGCGTCGATGAGATGGGGGTACTCTTGTCGCTCAAAGTGCATGCACAGGATATGGGCCAGATCGTCGGTCGCCAGGGTTCTACGGCGAAAGCGATTCGCTCGCTCCTCCGCATCGTGGGTATCAAGAACAACGCTCGAGTGAACTTGAAGATCGAAGAGCCGGAAGGTGCTGCACGCCGCCCGGAGAGAAATTCTCAATAATTTCTTCGTCATCAAAAAGAAAACCGGACTCCAAAGGTCCGGTTTTCTTTTTTTTTTTCTAAGAAACGAAACCCGCTATACCTTCCCTCATCGGCAGAAAGCTCCGCTCGGATAAATGTTACTCGTTCGTCCTCAAACACTAAGCGTGTGCGCAACTCGACCTTACGGGACTCGAACAGCGCGCACCTCGCTTGTGTTTTTTGTCCTCACTCGTACATTTATTTACTCGCTCCGCTACGCCTCTTCGAGAAGTCATAGCGGGTTTCTATTTCATTTTTTAATGCTTCCTCAAAGAGAGAAAGAAAAATTCAAATGCTTGTTTCTAGTTTCTATCGAAGAGATTTGGAAATTACCTTGAGAGCGCATTATTGGAACGTGTTTTCATTCTTCGAGCGAGCCGCGTCGCTGAGCCAGGACCCCCGCCGTAAGGCGAGTCGGGTGGCGAGGAGCGTGCGAGCGAGTAAAGAATGTAACGCGTGGAAATTTTGCGATCGAGAGGTAATTTCCAAATCGAAATGCCATAAGTGTTATAATCAAAAAGCTATGACATTCCACATCATTACGCTTTTTCCCGAGATACTGGAACCGTATCTTCGTGCCTCGATTCTCGGAAAAGCCGAAAAAAACAAAGTACTTAAGTTCAACCTCATCAATTTGCGGCAGTTCGGAGAAGGGAAGCACAAGAAAGTGGACGACAGACCTTTCGGGGGAGGGGCCGGTATGGTACTTATGAGTGAGCCGATTCTCAAGGCCTTTCGATCGATCAAAATAAAAGACAAGAAAAAAACGAAGATCATTCTTTTTTCGGCGAAAGGGAAAGAGTTCAATCAGAAGATGGCGTACGACTGGTCGAAAAAGTATAAAGACATAATTATTATTACCGGTCGTTATGAGGGAATCGACGAGCGGGTGAAACAGGCGCTCCGCGCGGAAGAGATTTCGATCGGTCACTACGTTCTGACCGACGGCGATGTGGCGGCAATGACGGTGGTATCCGCAGTGGGGCGTCTCATGCCCGGCGCCATCAAACTCGAGTCGCTTGAAGAAGAAACACACTGGAATCTTCTTCTCAAAACAGAGAAGAATATTCCCGAGAGCAAAGGATTGGAATACCCGCACTACACAAGACCGGAAGTTCTGACGTATCAAGAAAAGAAGTACAGGGTTCCAAGGGTGTTATTGTCGGGAAATCATAACAAAGTGGAAGAGTGGAGAATGAAGGCGAGTAAGTGAGAATTTTGACATTTCTCCCGCTCTTCGTTACTATAGGAACGTTCAAAAAATCATGTCAGGAGAAACACAAAATACCGATACGGTTCTTGGAATGGTAAAAGCCGGAGTGCTTTTCGGTCACAAAAAAACGAAAACACATCCGAGGATGAAGCCGTATATAGGAGGACGAAGAAACGAGATCGAACTCCTCGATCCGGAGATTGTCGAAAAAAGTTTGAATGTCGCGGCGGAATTCCTGAAGCAAACCGCGAAGGCGAGTGGCCTCGTTCTTTTTGTAGGTACGCGCCCCGCGGCGAAGGCATCGATTCAGTCTTTTGCCGAGATGCTCAAGGCGCCGTACGTGACGTTTCGTTGGCTCGGCGGCATTCTTACCAACTTTAAGGTGTTGAATCAGCGTTCGACATATTATCAGAACTTGAAGGAACAACACGAAAAAGGAGGACTCTCGAAGTATACGAAAAAGGAGCAGCTTGATTTCGCAAAAGAGATAAGCAAGTTATCGCGGGTGTTCGACGGACTCCAGTCCCTGACTCGCTTGCCCGATGCGCTTTTCGTGATCGATATCGAGGAGCACGATACGGCCGTGAGGGAAGCGAAGCGGATGCATATTCCGGTAGTGGCGCTTATCGACACGAACGATGACCCCATATCCGTGGAATACCCGATCTTCGCGAACGATCATACCAAGGCGAGTATTGAATGGGTAATCGAAGCGCTGAAGAGGAAAATAGAAGAAGCGTAAAAGAGAAGTGATTTATCCCGTTAGAAGCCGCGATCGCGTCTTGGAACGGGATAGTAAAGATTCATGAAAATAAGTCGCAATAATAGAAATTACAAGTTAGATCGAACGATCGCGATCTGCTTCTAACGGGATGAAAGACGACATCATAACGTTGAGGGAAATCACCGGTGCCGGCGTAATGGAGTGCAAGCGCGCACTTGAAGAAGCGAAAGGCGACA
>JAJYXD010000046.1 GCA_021791135.1 bacterium
TTCTCTCCGTGGAACGGGCAGAGCGCCTTAAAGTTTTTTCCCGCGGGCAAAAGAGTGAGATAACCCCTTAAAAACTCGACCAGTTCGAGCTTTTGCTTGATTATTTCGGTCTCCTTCGTCATTACACCCCTAGTGTAACTCTAAGTTCTCAAAGAGGCAAAAAAAAGCCGCCTTCATAAAACGCGAAGACGGGTACAACAAGGATATTTATACTAGATAAATTGTATCCCTTCGAAATCTGCAAATACGGTATCGATGCGGATTCCAGGAAATCTCGACTCGACCACTTTTCTTGCCGCTTCGAGTTCTCCTTTGTGCGCGGTAAACTCTTTTTCTTCATCTCCGAATTTTTTCAATCCTCCATATCCGCCGCAATCGGAGTGATTCATAAGAATCACCCTGTCCGTGTGATGGAGTTTTATCGAGAGTTCTATCTGCTTCAAAAGAAACTCCCTCTCGCTTTCGTTGTCCGGAGACGCAAGAGATTTTGATCCTCCTGCTATGACAATGGGATCGAAATTCTTTATTTCCTGAGCTTTCAAAAACTCATTGAATAAATTCCAGAACCTGTTGTCATAACACCACACGACACACGCACCAGCCGTGTAATGATCTTTTTCTGTTTTCACTTTCAAGGTTTTACTCCCCATAATTTGTGAATGATATTAAAAAGCCGGCAATATTGTAGCACTTCCCCGGCTTTTTTGCAAGCGCTAATCGGCGAGTACGAGTACATCACTCCCAGGCTTCACCTCAAGGAATCCCGAGTTGATCCGAAAAAATTGTTCCTTTCCTTCCTGATCTTCCACGACTGCGAGTCCCTGCTTCGTAACGGAGATGAGCGGCTCATGATCATCCAAAACGGTGATCTCCCCGGCCTCCGTGGGAAGCGTAAGCCGTTTCGCCTTTCCGTCGTAGACCGTTCCCTGCAATGAGTGAATCCGCAGACGCATATTTTATTGCGATTTTACCTCGTCGATTCCCCCTTTAAGATAGAAGTTCTCTTCGGCAATCTCGTCGCAGCTTCCGTTTATAATTTCTTCGAATCCGCGGATCGTTTCTTCTCTCGTCACATATTTTCCCGAACGACCGGTAAAGGTCTCCGCAACGAAGAACGGCTGAGAAAGGAAGCGCTGCATTTTTCTTGCGCGGTTCACGGTCTGCTTGTCGGTTTCCGAAAGTTCCTCGATGCCCAAGATCGCGATAATATCCTGAAGCTCCTTGTAGCGCTGGAGAATTCTTTGCACCTCGCGGGCTACCGTGTAGTGCTTCTGTCCCACGATTTTCTCGCTCAATGCGGTCGAACCCGAGGCCAGAGGATCGACTGCGGGATAGATGCCGATTTCGGTCAGTGCTCTCGAGAGCACGATCGTGGAATCCAAGTGACTGAAGGTTGTCGCCGGAGCCGGGTCGGTGATGTCATCCGCCGGCACGTAGATCGCCTGTACGGACGTGATGGCTCCCTTGTCGGTCGAGGTAATGCGTTCCTGAAGTTTTCCCATTTCTTCCGCCAGAGTCGGCTGATATCCCACCGCGGAAGGCAAGCGCCCGAGAAGTGTCGAGACCTCGAGCCCCGCCTGCGAGAAGCGAAAGATGTTGTCGATGAAGAGCAGTACTTCCTTGTGTTCCTCGTCGCGGAAGTATTCCGCCATCGTGAGTGCGGAAAGCGCGGTGCGAAGACGGCTTCCCGGCACTTCGTTCATTTGTCCGAAGACGAGCGCGGTCTTGTCGATGACGCCCGATTCTTTCATGTCGAGATAGAGATCATTTCCTTCACGGGTACGCTCGCCGACGCCGGCAAAGACCGAGACGCCTCCCGAAACCTCGGCAACGTTTCTGATAAGTTCCTGCAAGAGTACCGTTTTTCCCACGCCCGCGCCTCCGAAGAGTCCCACTTTTCCTCCCTTCACGAACGGAGCGAAAAGATCGATGACCTTGATCCCCGTTTCAAACACCTCGACTTTCGTGGACTGCGAAGTGAACGGCGGGGCGGAACGGTGAATCGGCCATCTCTTATCGAAGGTCTTTTTCTCGTCATTCAACGGTTTCCCCAGTACATTGAAGATATTCCCGAGCACTTCTTTTCCCACGGGAACGCTGATCGGCGCGCCGGTTGCCGTGACTTCGTTTCCGCGTTCCAAGCCGTCCGTGGAATCCAGGCTGATCGCGCGCACGCGTCCCGGCTCAAGGTGCTTTACCACCTCGAAAATGATTTCGTGATCCCCGTGCGTCATTTTCAAGGCATCGAGAAGCGCGGGCATCTCGTTTTCCTTGAACTGCACATCGACGACCGGACCTATGATTTGTACTATTGTTCCCTTGTTCATTGTTTTTTATTTTAATTCCCCGTGGGATTGATTGCGGCGACCGTACTTATAATTTCCGTAAGCTCTTTGGTGATAAGCTCCTGACGGGAGCGGTTGTAGAGGAGCGTCAGATTGCCGATGAGTTCTCCCGCGTTGTCGGATGCGTTTTTCATCGCGACACGGCGCGCAGAGTGTTCGGATGCGTTCGCCTCAAGCATGATGGTATACACCTGAATTCGGAGAAGATGGGGAAGAAGTTTTTCAAGCGCAATGCGCGGAGAAGGTTCGATTACGTAATCGAACGGACGCCCTTCACTGCTCTCGAGCATCTCTCTTTTTAAATCGGAGTACCGTCCCGTCTCGGGAACGACTTCCCGAATGCTGTTTTTCACCCTCTCAAAGTCCATCGGCAGAAGTTCCCGCATGATCGCTTCCTGCCGGAGCGCCGAGATAAAGTTTGCGGAAAATACGAGCACCTCGTCCCATGTGCCGTCCAGATACCCGTCCACGATCACCGAAGCGAGTTCATTTATCTCATCCAAACGGGCAACGTCGCTGTAGTTCGTAAACACGCGGTAGAGCATTCCTCCGCGCTTCTTCACATAGTCGGCTCCTTTCTGGCCGATCGCGATGAATGTTGCGTTCCCCCAGTTATTCGGGTTGGTTTCCTCCTTTAAAAACTTCTCGAGCCGCCGCAATACGGAACTGTTAAACGAGCCGACAAGTCCCTTATCGGACGTCACCACCACGATCGCGGTCTTCTTCACTTCGCGTCTCGTGAGGAGCGGAATATTAAACAACCCCTCGGGCGCGTGTTCCTCGAGCGATTTGATGATGTGCGAAAGAAGCTCAAGCGCACTCCACGCATAACTCCTCGTGCCGAGCGCAACCTCCTGCGCCTTGCGCATCTT
>JAJYXD010000003.1 GCA_021791135.1 bacterium
GGAGAATGGCTTATTGAAAATATAATGATGTACATTCCGCAACCCCGCGCATCCGAAGCAGTTCTGACAATTCGTGCAATCGAAGAGGAACGCCGAGTTCATACAGTTCTCGGAGAAGAACGTGTACTTACATGAGTAGTTATGACGTGAATAGAATCCCTCGTAACAAAGGTTCAGATTTTTACATCCGGTCGAGTCGTACGAATTTTTTGTATCGATCGTGTGATACAAATACCCGGTATCTTCGTTCTCGTCGCTCGCGAAATTCAAGTAACAGTTTTTCGAGTGGTACGTATAGTTGCAGTAGTCGCTGTTCGTTGCGTTCAAATTATTCAGGTTTGCGAGCGGAACCTTTTTCATCAGATTTCCCAACTGCCCGAAGAAAGGCCTCGAAAAATCGTACTCGACTCCATATTCGAGCGGCGACCAGTCGTCGCCCCACCAACAATTCTGACAGTACACCGGTACTTCCGCCTCGGGAGCGTACATCGTAATAATCCCCTTCCCGCAGAGTCCGCATGTCCGTTTCGAAAGAATACGCTCATTCCGAAACATGAGCTTTCGCTGAAGTCGACACTCCGAACACCACGTGGGCGGAGGTGTTTTCATCTTCTCGTAGAATGCAAAGTCATCCGCCTCGATGAAAAATTCCACCTTGCAGTTCTGACAAACTTTTTTCTCAAATTGATTGTTCATTATTGTTTACAACCCGCCCGACTGAACGACATCAGTCGTTCGGGCGGGCTCTGACAAATTTTAGTTTCCGGATTCATCCCTCACATGACTCACTTAACAATCGACCTATTTTAAAACTAGAGATTCTCATTGCATTAGACTGTCTTCTTTGTATGTGTGTTATGTGAGAAAATCATGCCTTTGATAGGTGCTATGCTATAGCATAGCACCTATCATACGACTTCAGATTGATAACAGCTTTCACAGTACACGGTCTCGGGGCGGTCGGGAGCGTATGGGGTTTCAAACTCGTTTGAACATTGAGCAACACCATGGATATATTTTCCCGTGTTAGGGTACAATCCGTTTTCCGAAGTAACACCTGCGCATTGGCACTTCCTGTGCCACAACTTCAAGGGATTTCTCCAAGAAAGACGTTCATGATGCCTGCAGTTCGGGCATAATCGCGGGAAGGATAACTTCATCTTACGGTACAATTCCAGTTCTTCCGGGATGATTTTAAATGCGCTCGTACATTGGTGGGCACATTTCCCTTCGTGAGCGCACCCGATCGTTTCTTTCAAAACAGAATCACTCTTTTCATCGGCAGGATCTGATAAGTCTTCCGGCTCTCTGGTGACGGCGTACCCTTTTCCCTCCTGATCTTTCCATACGTACCCCCGGGCCAAAACTTCTTCCTTAGTAAGAGGAAAATACTCTTGAGCTATCGTTTCATTGTATGCGAATGGCGATAACTCAACCGGGAAAAATTCTCCGTAGCGGTATGTTCTTCCTTCCCGATCGGTATAATGATTGGTCTTCATATGCTCGATGATGCGGGGAACCAACAGTTCATACTCATCCTTCGTATACTGCGTATTCAAAATACAGTACTGTTTGTTTTTTAATCCGATACACCCGAACAAATAAGAAGAGGAGTTACAACTGTCGATGTAGTGTACGTCACTTAAGCTTCTCTGTCCGTAGGAGCAGAAACGTACTTTCTGACTGAAGTGGGCTCCTCCGCCGATAAACTCATAGAACAACTCGGAAAATCCGGCGTTTGTCGTGTCTATTGAATCCTTTATCGAAATGGTACGGAACAGATGCACACAATCTTCGCATGCGTAACTGTTAAACGCCGAGCGGAGATTCTTCGAATCGCGAATATCGTCTCCGGATGAATTTGCGGAATTCGTGATCCTCGCATACTTATATATCGCACGAGCGCACAAATCAGAGAACTGTTTTTTCAGGTTTTCCTCCGCAGAAAAACCTCCTTGCCTCATCTCGCTCACTTTATTCACATACTCCTCCTTCGAGTAGGGCTTGTTTTCTATATAGAACTCCTTATTCCGCAAGTTAGTGCAGAGAAAACAATTCCTGCAATTCACGCAATCATACACGAACGAGCAATCAATACATTCTCTCGAGAAGTACGCGAAGGTACATCCGTAGTTTTTGTCCCCTGCTATCATCTGGTAGCAGTGCTCGGAATTCGTGACATCGAACGAGTCAAAAACCCATCGCGACTTGTCGACGTTCTTCGAATAAAATACGTTCTCCGAATTCTTGATGACGGAGTACGAAAGGTAGACATTTCTCGATTCGTCGACATAATTCGCGTACGTGGCATCCTGGATGCTCACTTCATGCATAAGACCCTGGCGCGGTACCTTCTGGAGCAGTTCGCGATACTGCTCGAAAAAGGGCTTGGAGAAATCCAACTTAATACCAAACTCCATTGGATTCCATCTATCGGACCAGAAACATTGAGGGCAGAATACCGGAAATGCCGTACTGGATGGGTACACGGCAAGACGATCGGTTTTGCACAAGTCACATTTGCGTTTATAGAGCGTACGTTCGTTTCTCCACACGAGTCGTCGCTGAAGCCGACAGTCGGGACAGAATGTCGGCGGTGGAACATTCATTCTTTCATAAAACGCAAAATCCTCCGCCTCAATAACGAAAGATTGCTTACAATTTTGACAGATTTTGCTCTCCGATTGCATGGGATTATTATAGCTTTTCGACTATCACAAAAAAATTACAAATAACGCAAAAGTACAGCGGCTTCTCCTCTCGAGGAAGCATCGTGAAGCGAGATAGATGCTTTCCCGAGCTAGACGCAAGGAAATGAGGGAGTTGCACACTGTGCGAGTCCCGTAAGGTCGAGTTGTGCAAACCCTCTATTTCCGAGGATGAGCGAGGAAAAGGCATTCGAGCGGAACGCGAGCTGACGAGAGAGGAGAAACTACTGTACTACAAAGTCTATCTTCCCTGCGCTTTCCGGCACGGAGGTAACCCAGAACGGCCAGAATGAGATATTCGCGTGTTCGAGTCCCGGAATTGAGAAAAGAGTCGCCTTAAGATCGCTCTCGTTCTGCCCCGCGATCTGGCTTCTCAAATGTTCGAGATCGACATTCGG
>JAJYXD010000055.1 GCA_021791135.1 bacterium
TTTTGTATCATTTACTCTAATCTGTATTGTGCCGAAAGGCAAGATATTAAATGGCCGTTTTCTCAAACTTGATTTACTTACGCCATAGTAGAATTTACCAAACTTTTCCTTGCTGATATTCGTTGTTTTTGACCAAAACTCCAATAACTCTTTTTCACTGAGGTGTTCATAAATCCTGATATCGGCAGATATTTTCGCTTCTGGTACATTACAAACTTCTCGTAAGAAACGCAGAAACAGCTTAATGAGGTCTGGATCCGAATTAGTCAAACTGACTGGATGGTGCGTAAGCTCTCGCCCATTCTTTGTTTTCGTTCGTTTATACCCCTCCGCCCAATATAGGGCGATCCCAACAAGAAAAAGTTCTCGCCTTGAGATATTTTTCACCATTCCTTTTGCTTCTGAACGTATTTTGTTTCTTCTTTCTATGGCGAGTGTGGTTTGTTTTTTGTTCCGATTCAACAACCCAACGAGTGAGCGCTCTCTCGTTCTTTCTTGGATTCGTTGTTGAGCAATACTGGAGAGCACGAGTTGGGAGAACCAATCTGATAATGTGGCTTTTGGTATACCCAACTCTTGGTTGATTTCCGTGTAGCTTTTACCGGAAAGACGCATCCTAAACGCCTGTTCTTTGTCTTCGCGCATATTTTCGTACACTCAGTACTAACCCATACATTGTACCACATTGAGTTCGGTTCTTCTTCTGTAAAAACTTTTTCTAGGATCTATAATGTTTTTATGAACCTTACTGATAAAAAATGCGTTGCGTGCGAAGGAGGAATCCCGCCGCTCGGAAAAAAAAGTGCGGTAGAGTATCTTTCTCAAGTCCCGGCGTGGAAGCCGAACGCCGACTATACCGCAATCTCGCGGGAGTTCTCGTTCGATGACTTCAAACAGGCGATGACCTTCATTAATAAGGTCGCCGATCTCGCGGAGGAAGAGGGTCATCACCCCGACATTCACGTATTCTACAATCGCGTGAAACTGGAACTCTCCACGCACGCGCTTGGAGGATTGTCGGAGAATGACTTTATACTGGCCGCAAAGATCGATCTCTTCTAACGCCGATCGTTACGTTCTGTCTTCTTCCTCTTCATCGGACGAAGAGTCGTTCAGTTGTTTTGATGTCGCGTCGAACCCGATGCGTTTTCCGAGTACTTTCTTCAAAAGATATTCGCCGAAGAATATGAAGAGTACAAGGACGCCCAGAAGGATCTCAACCTGCTTGAAGGTCTTGGTTGACTTCAGGTAGTACAATCCCGACGAGAGCGAGTATGTGACGAGAATCATCGCGGCGAACCACAGCGTGACGCTCAAAAAATGGGACCGCATGAAACGGGTGAATTTCGTTTTCGCCCACCCGATCGCGACGATAAGAATGATGTTCGTTCCGAGAAGAAATTTTGAAAAGAGAATGAGCTTGTTCAAATTCTCACGGATGTAGTAGAGATAAAACTGCGTTCGCTTTTTCGGTTTTATCTTCCGATAGAACTTCCAGCTGAACCTCGTCGTGCGCAATATCCGTCCGAGAAGGAAAAGAAAATAATCCGCAACGAAGATGGAACCGAGCGCGGGAATAATGAAATCGAGCCACCCCAAAGAGTGATTGTTAATGAGATACATCGAAACGAAGATCGTGACCTCGCCCTGAAGCAGCATTCCCGCGGCGATAATCCAGTGGCTCCACGCGGGATACTGAATTACAAGTTGTCCTAATGAATCCAAGACACCTCCCATATCGTTAGTAACCGGAAAATTCTTCCACCAGGATATCATCCTCGCTTACGTCCATCGTGTAAAGGAGCATGGTGTGCATCGCTATGGGCTTGAGGAGCTCAACATCGATGTGCTGTCCCGGCGTGAACGAAAATCCTTCGGGGCGTTCGAAAATGAACGCCATGGTGTTCTCGGCAACCGTTTTTCTGCCTGTCAGCTTCGTGACGTATTGAGCCATGCCGTGTTAATCTTCCCAAAAATCGGTCTTACTTTCAAACGAGAAATAAATGAGGTAGGATTTTCCTAGGACGAATGGTGCCTATAGCTCAATGGTAGAGCATCCGCCTGTGGAGCGGAGTATACGGGTTCAATTCCCGTTAGGCACCCAATGACACTGATTCAAAGTTTGATACTCGGTATCGTCGAGGGAATCACGGAGTTTCTTCCGATCTCTTCGACGGGACATCTTATTCTTGCGAGCGGGCTCCTGGGGCTTTCACAGACGGAGTTCCAGAAAAGTTTCGAGATCGTAATCCAACTCGGCGCGATCGCCTCGGTCATCTTCCTTTATTGGAGATCATTCTTTGATGTTCGGGTTATCAAGCGATTGGTCGCCGGTTTCATTCCGACGGGAATCATCGGGCTCGCGCTTTATAAAGTCGTCAAGACATATTTTATAGGAAACGAGCACATCGTGCTCTGGTCGCTCTTTCTGGGCGGTCTTGCATTAATCGTATTCGAGCTGTTCCACATGGAATCCGAGGACGCGAAAGATACGATTCAGTCGATCTCATATCCGCAGGCGATTGCGATAGGGTTTTTCCAGTCGATCGCGATTATCCCCGGCGTCTCGCGTTCTGCGGCGACGATCGTGGGAGGTCTTCTCTTGGGACTCAAACGGAAGACGATCGTCGAGTTTTCTTTCCTCCTCGCCGTTCCCACGATGCTTGCCGCGACGGGACTGGATCTTCTGAAAAACGCCTCGTCATTTTCCTCCGATCAGTTCGGTACGCTTGCGGTAGGTTTTATCGCATCGTTCGCGGTTGCCGCGTTAAGTATTAAGTTTCTTCTCGGATTTATCAGAAACCACGACTTTATCCCGTTCGGCGCCTACCGCATCCTCGCGGCAGGAGCGTTCTGGCTCGTGATCCTCGGGACATTCTAAAAATGTCCGTTGTCCCTCGGGATTTTTGTTATAATAAGAACGTATGAGCAGGAAGTTCCTGATAACCATGGCGGTGTTAATGCTTCTCGTGATCGCCGGCATCTACTTTTTGCTCGCTCCGCACGAGAAAGAAAAAACGTATCGGATAGGAATTCTGTCCGGTCTCGATT
>JAJYXD010000077.1 GCA_021791135.1 bacterium
GATGCCGGAGTACGTGAGGGAATTTGCCGTCAGATTTTCCTCACCGGAACTCTTCGAAAATCCCCGGAACTATCTCAAAAAGTCGCTTACCTTTGCGCCAATTGACTAGGAATACCCCGAAACTGGTAGAGGTAGCGGTTCCAGCACCTGTGCAGGTTGATCCAAGCGATTCAGGAAATTGTTTTACCGAATCGTGGGAAAACAGAACAGGAGCTCCCGGCCGATGTCTAGGTATCAATACAATTCTAGATACTGACGAGCTCGTTTGTGGGTACTTTGCTTGCAACCAGCAGGGACCTTTTAGTCTCGGTATCGATTCGAGCGCGGTGCTGTATTCCCCCAACGGAGACCGAGCAAGGTGGGGTCAGAAAGGACCCGTGAAACGCTGCAACGCTTGCCTTGTCGGAGAGCAGATAATGACGACGTTCAGAAAAACGAAATAAAAGTATATTACGCGATCAGCATATCCAGAAGGGTATGCTGATTTATTTTCGAATCCGCGCGGGAGTTTGCTATAATAAAAAGAAAGGTCGATGGTTCAATAACTTTTCTTTCACATATGAAGCATAAAATCATAATAATAGGAATGTGGGCGTTTGTATTTGTTATTGCGATCAGCGCCCGCGCCGCAAGTCAAAACAAGCAGATAAGCGCGGAAGACAGTAAGCGGACCGGAGGCGGAAACGAGATAGAGACAAGATATCAGATTCAAGGTCAAGATCGGGAACAAGTGACCTCAACGACGGAAAGTGAGGATGATGAACGGGATGCATCAACGACGGAAAGAGAAGATCAGGATCAAGAAGACAGAGAGGAAATCAACAGCGAGGAACATCGCAGTACGGTCTCGGATTTCGTCCACGGACTCTTTGAGGTTGCTGACAGGGAAGAGGGGGGGATAGGACAGGAGGTGCGCACGATTGCCCAAGAGCAGGATCAATCCGCAACCACCACGATACAAGCGATGGAAGAAGTTAAGACAAAAAGTAAAATCGCGGTATTTCTCTTCGGTTCCGATTACAAGAATCTTGGAACATTAAGAAGCGAGGCGGCGCAGACGCAGAACAGATTGGAACAACTCGACAGATTATCGGAAAACGCCAAGAATGAAGCGGACAAGACACAACTCCAGAGCCAGATTCAGGCGTTAACGCAAGAACAAACGAAGATTGAGAATTTCATACAGGCCCAGGAAGGAAAGTTCAGTTTGTTCGGATGGCTCGTAAAATTCTTTAACCAATAGTTACCGAATGTCTCAAAACCACCCGTCATTCGGGTGGTTTTTTGATACAATAACAACATGACGATTGTAACTTCCTACGATTGTCCCGATATCGACGGGGTTGCGTGCATGATCGCCTACACCGAGTTCTTGAACGCGTCCGGCACGCCCGCGAAGGCCGTATATTACGGCGATCCCAGTTTGGAAGTAAAATTTGTAAAACAATACACGGGTTACTTCCCCGTCGAGAAACACTCCGGAGAGTACGATTCGAACGATCGATTTATACTGCTTGATACCGCGGATCCGGATGCCATCGAACCGACGATTCCTCCGGAGCACGTTATAGAACTCTTCGATCACCGCGAGCTCGTCTTCACGGAGCAGTTTGTGAATGCAAAAAAGACCATAGAGCTCGTTGGCTCGTGCGCCACACTCATCGTCGAACGACTTAGGGGGCGACAAGTGACATCGTCCCCGAACGCGGCCGTTTATCTCTACTCCGCGATCGTCTCTAATACGGTGAACTTCAAAAATTCTGTAACCACCGCGCGGGACAAAGATGCCGCGAATTATCTTAAGACGCTCATCGACCTGCCCGACGATTACGTCGAACGGATGTTTGAATCAAAATCGAACATCTCCGCCGAGAATCTCTATGAGGTAATATTCCAGGATATTTCGATCAAAACGATCGACGGGAAGAGAGTCAGCGTTGCCCAGATTGAAATCATCGATCTTGAACCAACCCTTAATAGATTAAAAGAACAATTTATGGGGGTCCTGAACCGTCTGAAGAAGGAAGAAAATATCAAATACTTCTTTTTCTCCGGAATCGATCTCCTCAAGGGATATAACGTCCTTCTCACAATCGACGAACAATCCGAAAAGGTGCTCTCCGAGGCCCTCGGGATTCCACAACAAGCGGAACATAAGACCGACTCGATACTTATGCGCAAACAGCTCTGGCCGAAGATCGAAGCGGTTTTGAGGAAGCTCGATAAATGAAAGAGCCTTTCGAGCTCGTCGTTAAGACGCTTCTCTGGATATTCCTTCTTTTCCGCGTCTTGCTTTCAATTCTAAAAAAAATAACCCCAGTCATTCCGGGGTTATTTTTTTCGATTCTGAGTCTAGACCGTGATCTCGCAGACACCGCCCACGCAGGCAAGTTCTTTCGCGCCCTGCGTCTCGTCGTCGTGCTCATATAAAAGAATCTGGGAGAAGTCCACCTCGGGGAAGTTACTCATCAACTCGTTATAGCGGGCTTCGGTGATTTCTTCGTAGGGCGCGAGTTGATACACGTGATTGTCGCGCGGGAGGAAGGAAAGTCCGCCCAAGATATCCCAGTGCGCGTAGAGCCAGTTCGCGACACCGATCCATTCTCCGTCTCCTACCGAGATGGTGACCGAAGGATTGTGTTCCGTGAAATTTTCTTTCACCATCTTCCAGTACTCCAGCTGCTCGATTGCCGAGAGATCGTTCTTCACGATTGATCCGCGGGGCGCCTTGACCGGAAATTCAAGCACAAAAGTTGTCGCATCTTCAAACGATTGTCCCACTTCGGGATAAAGCGGGATCTTCTGATCGCGGAGCATCTTGAAGAGGTTGTCGGTCGCGGAAATTCTCACGCGGCGAATGTAGAACGGCGCGTGCCGCGCATGAAGTCCGGATGCCGCATCCACAAGCTGGGAGACCGTCCCCGACG
>JAJYXD010000025.1 GCA_021791135.1 bacterium
CGCTCGACGAACTCCTTGTTCACCTGGATGTTGTTTTTATCGGTGAACTCCTCGAACGCTCTTATGGAAGGAGCCACGGAGGAGGGGATTACGGGATGCTCACCGAGGAGCAATGCTTCGACCGTCTCGTGAACCAGGGTGCCTTCTTCGGCGGACTTCTGTTTCATTCGTTCTCCCTCGTCGAAGTTATTCATCGACGCATAGAAACGATACAGCGCCGGCTTCGCCTTAATCTCCACGATTTTCGTCACGCGCGGATACCAGAAGCCGTCGATCTCGTAACCGCAGATTTCCTTGAAATCGTCCTGTGTTTTGAAATCATTCATGAAGCAGTTTATCCGTTTCTTCCACAATCGTTCCCGCACCCATCATGACGAGAACGAAATCATGAATGTTGAATCTTGAATTATGAATTACGGCGCTATGGATCACTTTTGACAATTTACCAGGACTGCTCAAGTATATTGCTCCCTTGATCTTCTCCGCGAGCGCACGCGAATCGTAACGGGAGCTTATCTTGTCGCGTCCCGCAACCTTATAAACAGGGAGAAGCAGTAACGTATCCGCATCTTTGAATGCCCGTGTGAATTCCTTGAAGAGTAGTTTAAGACGCTTTGCCTGATGCGGCTGGAACACGCAGATGATGTGACTCTTCGGGAATTTTTCCCTGAATGCCTGAAATGTCGCGGTAATCTCCGTAGGGTGATGCGCGTAGTCGTCGTACACGGGTATAAAGTATTCAGTATTAAGTATCTTGTATTTTAACTTTCCGCGAAACTCGAATCGGCGCCAGGCACCATGATAACGTTTCAGCGCCGAAAGAATTACTTTTTCGTTGATATTCAACTGACGCGCGAGCGTATAGACCGCGAGCGCATTCGAAAGGTTGTGTGCGCCGGGAATCGAGAGATTTTTTTTCAGCTTCACAACGAGGGAGGGGGAGGATTGTTCGATCGAATACCACACCACCTTTGTGTGGCGCTGCTTAGCGATCTTCTGAATCTGCGGGCGAAGTGCGTAGAGATCCTTGTTGTTGCGATTCACGACGAGTATACCGCACGGTCGCATGTTGCCGATGAACTTCAGAAATGTTTTTTTGACGTTCGAAAAGTTTTTGTAGTAGTCGAGGTGCTCCTTGTCGATGTTCGTGATGATCGCGTAGGTAGGGGAGTAGTGGAGGAACGCTCCTTTCCACTCGTCCGCTTCAAGTACCAACGTGTTGCTCTTTCCCATTCTGAAGTTCGATCCGTCGGCGGGCGGCGTGAATTCCTTGAGCTTCGTTCCTACGATTACCGTCGGATCCCACCGCGCCTTGAGAAGCACCAGAGCGAGGAGAGAGGTCGTCGTGCTCTTGCCGTGAGCGCCGGCAACGGCGAAGGTTTCGTAGTGTCTGGTAAGTTCTCCCAACGCCTCGGAAAACGAGAAGATCGGGATACGTCTCTTCCTTGCTTCCTTGAGCTCGGGGTTGTCCTTGGGGATGGCACTGTTGTAGATAACAAGGTCGGTTTTGGGTCTTAGATTGGTCTTTTTATGGCCTATTTTGACCTTTAAGCCCTGTTTCTTGAGGTCAAGGGTAATTTTACCCTGGGCCATATCCGAGCCAAAAACAGCCCATTTTCGGGCTAGGAACCATCTCGCAAGAGCACTCATGCCGATGCCCCCGATGCCTATAAAGTGAACGCTCGTTCGCTTTCCCATGATTAAGACAACTATAAACCAAGTACCCGAAAGAAGGAAGGAAATTGATATAATAAAGATCATGTTTCTATTCGGCGCGGCGACAAGTTCTCATCAGGTAGAGGGAGGAAATCATAACAACTGGAGCGAGTGGGAGGAGAAGACCGCGGAAGGAAGGGCGGAGTCGGCGAAACAAAGAGAGTGGCCAGATTATCTCCTTAGTGGATATCCGTCTCCTCGCAAGAAGGAGAATTATATTTCAGGAATTGCCGCCGATCACTATCACCGCTACGAGGAGGATTTTGATATTGCACAATCGCTGGGACATACCGCACATCGTTTTTCGATAGAGTGGTCCCGTATCGAACCGAAGGAGGGAAAGTTCGACGAACAAGAAATCGATCATTATCGGAACGTGATCAAGGCGCTCCATGCGCGCGGCATGGAACCGTTTGTCACCTTGTGGCACTGGACCATCCCCGTATGGTTTGCGGAGAAGGGAGGATGGGAATCTTCGGAGTGCGTCCATTATTTTTCACGTTACGTGAAGAAGATCATTACCGATCTCGGAGATGATGTTCATTTCTGGATTACCTTGAACGAGCCCGAGGTGAACACCTCGATATCATATATTTTGGGAAACTGGCCGCCGCAGAAGAAGTCCATTTCGGCATATCTCCGCGTGCTGCTGAATCTCGTTCGGGGCCATAAATCGGCGTATCGGATAATCAAAAAACAATATCCGGATGCCGAGGTCGGTATCGCAAAGCATAATACCGACTTCGAGGCGGCGGACAACAAGACAGTGAATCGTTTCCTCAAGTTTCTGGGGGACTGGTGGTGGAACTCGTATTTTCTGGATCGTATCGCCGATTATCAGGATTTCATCGGTTTGAATCATTACTTCCATAATCTGGTGGATTATGGATTTGAGAAAAACAAAAAGAAGATCGTCTCAGATATGGGTTGGGAGATTCATCCGAAGAGCATCTATGTCGTCTTAAAAGATCTCGCCAAATATGAAAAGCCAATCTATATCATGGAGAACGGCGTAGCCGACGCACGAGATGTGTATCGCGAGTCGTTTATACGTGAGACACTCGAATGGGTGAAAAAAGCGAAACGGGAGGGTGTGGATGTACGCGGGTATCTTTACTGGTCGCTTTTGGATAACTTCGAGTGGGCGGACGGGTTCTGGCCGAGATTCGGGCTTGTCGCCGTGGATTACAAGACTATGGAGCGGCATATC
>JAJYXD010000040.1 GCA_021791135.1 bacterium
AAAAAGGACGGAGGAAAGGCCGTCTTACCGAAACGCGCGGACTCAAAGTGAGCTTCGGAACGTTCGGACTCCAGTCGCGAAGCGCTCACTGGATTACTTCACGTCAGATCGAAGCGGCGAGAAAGACCATCACTCACGCCCTGAAGCGCGGAGGAAAGGTATGGATCCGCATTTTCCCCGATAAACCGATCACGAAACTTCCTCCGGAAGTGACCTTGGGAGGCGGAAAGGGAAATATCGATCATTACGTGGCGCCGGTGAAGCCCGGAAGGATTCTTTTTGAGATCGACGGCGTTTCACGCGAGATTGCAACCCACGCCTTGAAGATGGCGGGACACAAACTTCCCGTGAAGACGAAGATAGTTGAGAAACAATAATCACTTGTCCCGTTAGAAATAAACAAACAATCATGATTAACGTATTCAAAATATTTCAATATAGAATATCATCGAAGAGTCGGATGAGATTTTTAGTTTATTTCTAACGGGATGAAGAAGAAGCAATTACAATCCTATACCGCACGGTCGGAAGGCGAACTCCAAAAGGAGCTTCTTGAGGAACGCGAAAAACTCGCGAACCTTCGATTTGATCTTGCCGCGGGAAAAGTGAAGAATATACGGGAAATACGTCATTTGAAGAAGAATATCGCCCAGCTTCTTACGCTTATCCCGAAGAAAAACAAATAAACATATGAGAACCCTTCAAGGAACAATCGTTTCGGATAAGATGCAGAAGACGAGAGTCGTCTCGATAGTCCGTTTGCATAAACATCCGCGTTACCAGAAATACTACAAGGTTACGACCCGCCTCAAGGCGCACGACGAGAAGAACGAGTACAAAACCGGAGACAAGGTCACCATCCGCGAAACAAAACCGTTGTCGAAAGACAAGAGGTGGGTTATAGTCGGCAAGGTCTAATCATATGATTCAAGAACGTTCCATTTTAAAAGTAGCCGATAATAGCGGAGCGAAAATCGTCCGTTGTTTCAGAGTTTTGGGAGGAGGAAGAAAACGCTATGCCGAAATCGGTGAGATTATCATCGCCTCGGTGCAGGTTGCCGAACCGAGAAAGCAGATCAAAAAAAAGGATATCGTGCGTGCGCTCGTCGTACGCCAGAGGAAACCGCTTCGGCGTTCCGACGGATCGTACGTCCGCTTCGGCGACAATGCCGTGGTTATTATTGATAAGGACAAGAAAGAACCGAAGGCAACCCGTATTTTCGGTCCGATTCCTCGGGAAATAAAAGCGCTCGGCTACGACGCGATAACGTCGCTTGCCGAAGAGCTGGTATAACATTATTCATCCCTCACATAACAAAAATAAGAGGGAGAAAACACAAAATATGAAATCAGTAAAACAAATTACAAACAGTCGCCTTAATGACGAGTTATGTGAGGGATGAAATTAAAGAAAGGAGATACAGTGAAATTTTTGGCGGGTAAAGATCGCGGGAAGACCGGGAAGGTGCTTCACATCGACAGTAAAGCCGGAATGGTTACCGTTGAAGGATTGCACATGTTCAAGAAACACGTGCGACCAAAGCGGCAGGGAGAAAAAGGGGAGGTAGTATCGCTCGCGAGACCGGTCGACGTTTCAAACGTGATATTGGTATGCCCTTCCTGTCACGCCGCGACAAGAATCGGCCATTCGATCTCGAACGACAAGAAGAGTCGCGTATGTAAAAAGTGCAACGCATCGTTATGACGGAAATAAAACAACAAATAAACATGATAGAGAAGATTGTCGTGAATACCGGAGTGGGCAGGTTGAGCCAGCAGGCGCAGTTCGAGGACAAGATTCTTCCCGAAATCGAGAAAGAATTTGCGACCATCACGGGACAAAAAGCTTCCCGCCGACAGGCGAAGAAGTCTATTGCGGGATTTAAAACCCGCACCGGGCAAATTGTCGGACTTACCGTAACGCTTCGCGGAACGAGAATGGAGAACTTCTTCGAACGTTTGGTGAATCTGGTGCTTCCTCGCGTGAAAGATTTCCGCGGATTATCCGAGACGAACGTCGATCAAAACGGCAATTTGAACATCGGTCTCAAGGAACAGAACGTGTTCCCCGAAATCGACGTCGAGAAGTCGAAAGTGGCGTTTGGAATTCAAGTGACGATCGTTCCCAAAAAAAAAGAAAGAGAGTCTGCAATTGATTTCTACCGTCGTTATGGAGTACCATTGAAGAAATAATATGGCTAAGAAGTCGGTCATCGCGAGAGCAAAAAAGAAACCGAAATTCAGCACCAGAGCAGTTCTCCGGTGTTTTCGTTGTGGTAGGAAACGCGGGTATATGCGCGACTTCAACCTCTGCCGCATCTGTTTTCGGGAACTCGCAAGCCGCGGAGAGATTCCGGGGGTAAAAAAAGCAAGCTGGTAATATTCATCCCTCACATAACAAAAACAAGTGAGGAAATTACAATAATATGAAATCAACAAAACAAACCAAGATCAGTCGCCCAAACGATGAGTTATGCGAGGGATGAATTACACTGATTTCGTAATAAAAGTTAAGAACGCGAAGACGGCGGGGAAACCCATCGTAAAGACGGACGCCACGAAAATGAGCAAGGCGATTGCCGAGCTTCTTGTCGTACGCGGTTTCGTAAAAGGCGTGGAAGTGAAGGGAAAAGGAGTGAAGAAGTATCTTGAGATCGATCTCGAGGGGAAGAAGAAAATTCACGCCGTAAAGTTTTTGAGCACACCGTCCCGTCATCGCCATGCCGGTTACAAAGATTTCAAAAAAGTGAAGAATGGTTTTGGTATGCTCGTCGTCTCGACGCCGAAAGGAGTAATGACGGGGGAGAGCGCCAGAAAAGAAAAAGTCGGAGGAGAACTGATGTTCGAAATTTGGTAACGAATTATGAGTAAGATAGGCAAACTACCAATAACCATACCGGCGGGAGTCACCATTAC
>JAJYXD010000084.1 GCA_021791135.1 bacterium
AGTCCCGTAAGGTCGAGTTTGCGTGAGTTCCGCGTGTGCAAGGACGAACGAGGAGGATTCCCCCGAGCGAACGTTTCTGCTCGTGAGGGAGCGGAAGGGGGTGGTTCTTACTTTGAGTTTCCTTCAGGATGTTCCTTTGCTCCTTCAGTTTCCCGAAACACGGTTCCCAAGACCCCGTTCACGAACTTTGGTGAGTTCTGTCCGCCGTAGTTTTTTGCGATCTCGATCGCCTCGTTAATGGCGACTTTCGGAGGTACCTCGTTTCTGTCGGCATGGAGAAGCTCGTAAAGGCCGATTCGGAGCACGTTTCTGTCGATAATGGCGATTTGTTCCAAGGGCCACTCCGGCGCGACCCGCGTAATGATCGTATCTATTTCACCGAGATGCTCGATTACGCCCTTCGCGATGCGCCACACGAAATCCGGCTCGTCGATGCCGGGGCCGTATTCCTTGATGTTTCGTTCGATGATGGAAGGAAGATCGCTCTCGTGTTTATAAAAATCCCACTCGTAGAGCGATTGCAACACGATAGTTCTTGCAAGATGCCTTGTTGCCATTACCGGGTAAGACGGTTATGAAACTTGCTTTTGCGCGGCCTTCTTCGGAGTTTTCACGTACGCGCCGCACTGCGGACATGTCCGATGGGGAAGCGACGGTCCTTTACAGCTCGGACAAGGGACTACGTTCAATTTTTTGAGTGCCAGCTGCGAACGTCTTCTTCCGACCTTCGATTTCGAATGATGTTTTGTTGGTACGCCACCCATAGGTTTATTTGAGTCATTCTACCTTCGTTTTTGGGGCATGTCAATTAAAAGGCCGGTTCTTTAAGAATGTCTCCGTTTTTGTCATCACCTCTTTCTCGTCCGAAATCCATATAATCCCCGGTTCTCTTTTAAACCACGTGATCTGCCGCTTCGCGTATGCCGTTATTTCACGAATAAGAGATTTTTCGAATTCGTTTCGGGTGATTTCTTTTCGGAGCAGACGTGCACCGTAGCGGTATTCGAGTCCCAACGATTCCATTCGTTTCCAGGAAACACCCGTTCTATGGAGTCGTGCGATCTCCTTTACCATTCCCTGTCGCATTCTTCTTTCAAAGCGGAGCGTGATACGTTTTTTCAACTCCTCATTTTCTTTTTTGACTCCGAGGAAGAGTATCCGTGCGGGAAGGGGAGCGCGTGTCGGCGCGGGAACTCTTCCGAGCGCCTCCGCGATTTCTATGGCTCGAATAAGGCGTGCCGGATTATTCCTGTCTATCGTGCGTGCCCGTTCCGGATCCTTTTCCTCAAGCGCCTTAAAAAGTTCCTCGGTTGATTTGTGTTTCAACTTCTCCCGCAACTTCGCGTTCGGTTTCACCTCGGGGATGTTTGTGCCGTGAATTATCGCGTCGATATAGAATCCCGTGCCCCCGCAGAGAATGGGGATCTTATGTTCTCTCCAGATTCGTCTGATTTCCCTGAGTGCAAGCACTCGGTAACGGGCCGCAGAAAAGATGCGTTTCGGATCGGCGACGTCGAGAAGCCGGTGAGGGATTCCCCGCATCTCTTTTTTGGTAATCTTCCCGCTCCCGACATCCATCCCTTTATATACCTGCCGGGAGTCGGCGGAGACGATTTCCGCGCCATGAATGCCGAAACGTTTCCGGGCTTTCCCCGAGCCGAGCCAAAGGGCGATTTTTACCGCAAGATCAGATTTTCCGCTCGCGTTCGTTCCCCCGATTACGATGATTTCTTTATCTTGTTCCATGTTGACCTCCTTAGTATATGGGATTATGGTAAAACTAAACATTAAAAAGGTGTGTTATGAAAAAAATTCCTGCTTTTTTCATTGTTGTCTCTTGGTACCTTGGCAGTTTTCGGGGGAGGAGCGTTCGCTCTTTTGAGTGAATCTCGAAAGCGGAAAGATTTTAGAAGACGCGATAACACCGATGCGCCAAGTGAATGACAATTTCCAAGTTGCTAAAATAACTGCGCGGCGGCATAGCGCATTTTGAACTTCTTTTGGAACTTCTTTTCCAACCCACATAGGGTGCTATGCTACAGCATAGCACCCTATGTGGGCTGAACCCGATTTTGAAGAAAGGTTGAATTTCAATTTCTCTCTTTCGTTTCTTTCAAAATCTTCTCGGTAAAGTTTCCGAGCGATATCGTCTCGGTTTCTTTTTTGTGTCTCGTTCTCACATTTACCGTCTTCGAGGACATTTCTTTTTCTCCTACGACGATAATGTAGGGAATCTTCTGAAGCTCCGTCTCGCGGATGCGCTTTCCGAGCGTTTCGTTCGCGTCGCCGAGCTCCATTCTTATCTCATGTTTTTTGAGTTCCTCCTCAACCTCCTTCGCATATCCCGAAAACTTGTCGCTTACGGGGAGAATCACCGCCTGTACGGGTGCGAGCCACACGGGGAAGTCGCCGGCGAAGTGTTCGATAATAATCGAAAGAAAGCGCTCGATCGATCCCATGATGGCGGCGTGAATCATCACGATCCGCTCCTCCTTTCCTTCCTCGTTCGTGCACGAGAGGTTAAATCGTTCCGGCATGTTCATATCGAGCTGGATGGTCGCGACCTGCCATTCGCGTCCCAGGGAATCCTTCGCCATAAAGTCGAGCTTCGGGCCGTAAAATGCCGCCTCCCCGATTCCTTCGAACGTGTCGGCTTGTTTCTCTTTCACGATTTCTTTAAGCATCGATTCGGCAAACTTCCATTTTTTCTTGTCGCCCAAGTACTTTTCGGGATGCTTCGGATCGTGCATCGAGACGCGGATGCGAAGTTCAAATCCGAATGCGGCATAGAACGTATGAATAATGTTCCAAATCTTCAGAAACTCCTCCTTTGCCT
>JAJYXD010000044.1:0-1627 GCA_021791135.1 bacterium
TCAATAAGCCATTCTCCGAAGAAGAATATAAGGAGGAGATGAAGAAATATGATCTGGGAGATTACGAAGCAGTGCGCGCAATAACGAAGAAGTTCGATGAGTTTGTTCTTAGTGTCCCGCATCGGTATGCGGAGAACTTCAAGACCGTGAACTCGACGGGGGATTATTTGAGTAATACGAAGGACTGTACCGAATGTTTCGATATGGAAGGACCGATCGAAAACTCGAAACGTATCATCTACAGTATTCCCGACGTGAAAGATTCGATGGATATTTACGGAACGGGCGCCGGTGTCGAGTTATGCTACGAGGCGATGGGATGCGGATTGAAACTGCAAAATACCGCGTTTTCCATCGCGTATGAAGGTCACTCGAATCGTTACGCGTTTTTCTGTCGGGGCTCGAATAATTGCTTCGGGTGCATTGGGGTACGTAATAAAGAATACTGCATCCTGAACAAGCAGTATTCCAAAGAGGAGTACGAAGAGTTACTTCCGAAAGTCATTGAGCATATGAATACAATGCCGTACGTGGACAAGAAAAGGAGAACATATGCCTATGGGGAGTTTCCTCCGGGGGAACTAAGTCCTCATGCGTATAACGAAACGATCGCTCAAGAATTCTTCCCGCTTACGAAGGCCGAGGTGGAAAACGAGGGATATCTATGGAGAGATTCGGCGGATAAGAATTACTCGGTTACCAGAAAGCCCGAAGATCTCCCGATGCGGATCGATGAAGCCGATGATGATATTCTGAATGAAGTGATCGGATGTATTCACGAGGGAAAATGCATGGAACAGTGCGCTACTGCATTCAAACTCACCAAGGAAGAATTTGAGTTTTATCGCCGCATGCGCATCCCGCTTCCGCGGTTGTGCCCCAACTGCAGGCATTACGAACGGCTCAAGAGGCGCAACCCCTTCAAACTCTGGCACCGTAGCTGTCAGTGTGTCGGGGAAAAATCGGAGGGTGGGACATATACGAATACAGGAAGTCATCCTCATGGGGCGGGGAAATGCCCTAATGAGTTCGAGACAACCTTCGCCCCCGATCGTCCCGAGATTGTATACTGCGAGCAGTGTTATCGAGCAGAGATAGTATGACAGTAAGTTTCGTTTCACTCAAAACGACGAGCACCGCGTTCCTCCGAACGAGGGGAAGACTTGGGCCTTGTCGGCCCGGAGCGCCCGAGCTGAGGAGGAATGCGGTGTGAGGAGAAAAATATTGACATTTCCTAGGGTCTTCGTTACTATAGAACCTGCCTATTGATGAAAACCGATCCGCAGCTTGTGAGAGTCGAGGGGAAAGTGGTAGAGGCCTTGCCGGGCCTTCTCTTCCGCGTGAATGTGGGAAGGGAAGGAGAAGAGAAAAAAGAAATTCTCGGACACCTTGCGGGGAAGCTGAAACTCCACCGAATTCGCGTCATTCCGGGCGACCGAGTCGTGCTTGAGATGACGAGTCCGAGCGATAAACGCGGACGGATCGTAAGAAGGTTATAACAATGAAGGTACGAGCATCGGTAAAAAAAATTTGCAGTGATTGCAAAACCGTCCGTCGAAAAGGACGGCTTTATGTCATTTGCAAGAAAAATCCGAAACACAAGCAAAAACAGGGATAACAAATTATG
>JAJYXD010000044.1:1637-2762 GCA_021791135.1 bacterium
TCGCGCGATCTACAAAACCTTACCCCCCACCTTTTGAAACCAAACAACACCATGCATATAATTCAAAGTAAAGTCGAATATCGAGAGAAACCACTCGTCTTCAAGAGAGAAGGTGGGGGGTGCTCAATAGTATGGCTACATCTTCTTCGCCATAGTATTGGCTCGAAGATGTAGATACATTGGCATATGAGAGTAGCTGGCGTCAACATACCGGACAGTAAAAAAACGCGCATCGCGCTTCGTTATATTTACGGAGTGGGACCGACGAATGCGATCGAAATTCTTGAAGCGTCCCGCATCGATCCGGAAAAACACGCGAAAGATTTGACGCCCGAAGAGGTGAATAAGATACAATCCTATATCGAGAAGCATATCAAGGTGGAGGGAGAACTGCGGCAGGTGATCAAGCAGAATATCAATCGATTGAAGGATATAAAAGCGTATCGCGGTATTCGTCATTTGAGACGGCTTCCCGTAAGAGGTCAGCGAACCAAAACAAACTCAAGAACGGTGCGCGGTAACGTGCGAAAGACCGCCGGCAGTGGAAAGAGAAAAGTTGAGTTGAAATAACATGGGAAAGAAAAAGGTAGTTCAAAAATCGAAAGAAGAGCTCATTAAGGAAAACGAGTCGATGGAAAGCACCGTCGCGAAACAGACGAGCGCCGGAGGAAAATCGCGCGTCGAACAGGGAAGAATTTACATCCAGACAAGCTACAATAATACGATCATTACCGTAACCGACATGCAGGGAAGAGTGATTGCGTGGATGTCCGCGGGATCGCTCGGATTTTCCGGCCCGAAAAAGGCGACACCCTTTGCCTCATCGAAAGTTGCGGAGGCGATCGCTCAAAAGATAGAAAAGACGGGCCCCTCGACGGTGGAGATTTACGTGCGCGGCGTGGGGAGCGGAAGAGATTCCGCGATCCGATCGTTCGCCGCGAAAGGGTTGAATATTCTTACGATTAGGGACGTAACGCCAATTCCTCATAACGGACCTCGTCCGCGGAAGACAAGAAGAGTATAAGGGCTTTGTATCGCGCTTCGCGCGATCTACAAAACCTTACCCCCCACCTTTTGAAACCAAACAACACCATGCATATAATTCAAAGTAAAGTCGAATATCGA
>JAJYXD010000028.1 GCA_021791135.1 bacterium
TGGGGAAGGGCTCATTTCCCGCCCTTCCCCATCGCCCCTTCCTCGCAACAGTGGAGAAAAAAGAAGAAAAGCCCTTTCGGGCTTTTCTCTTCTATCTTTTTCTCCACTGTTGCGGTCTCCTTGCTTTTCTTAAACCGTATTTCTTGCGTTCTACTCTGCGGGGATCGCGGCGCAGATAGCCAAGGGATTTCAACTTCGATCTCCAAATGGGATTCATAGCAACAAGCGCCCGGGCGAGTCCTAACCGAATTGCTTCCGCCTGCGCATTCACTCCTCCCCCTTTCACAACGGCCGTCGCGTAATATTCCTTCAAGGAAAGCGCATCGAAGGGCGCGCGCACGATCGCTTGATGTTTCGCGAGAAAGAAGTATTCGGAGAAACTTTTTCCGTTCACGGACATTTCCAGTTCCTTCCCCGCTTTTGATCTTCCGGTGAAAAGCCGCACGCGGGCAACCGCCGTTTTTCTTCTGCCTACGGCTTCAATATAACGCTCCTTTGAAGCTCCCGCTTCCTTCGGTTTTCTTACTTTTTTCGGCTCTTCCGTTTTTGTGGTTTTTGTCGGCATAGACGTGGTTATAATTCGATGACTAATCGCTTCATCCTTCTCACATTCAAACGATTTTTGGGAAGCATGAGCCGCACCGCATGACGGATTACCCACGCCGGATCCTTCGTAAATTTCTCTTCGTAGCGTTCTTCCTTCAAGTGACCGAGAGGACCGGAGTGATGATAGTACTTCTTTTGCTGGGCTTTTCTTCCCGTCACCGCGATCTTTGACGCGTTCTTGAGAAGCACGGAGTCGGTTCCCTCGTTTTTGGGATCATACGAAGGACTTTTCTTTCCCTGGAGGATAAGCGCTACTTCGGAGGCTACTCTTCCCAACGGTTTATTTTTCGCATCAATGGTGTATTCCATGTTATTTTACAAATTCTATCGTAACCATCTTTGAGCCATCGTGTTTTCTCGCGACCGCCTGCTTCACGATTCTCGTATATCCTCCTTTTCGTTCCGTATAACGCGGTGCAAGCTCGTGATACACCTTGTACGCCGCCGCTTTGGGAAGATACTTCAAAAGCAACTTCATCCCCGCGAGATTCTGCTTCTTTCCGTAGGTCACGTACCGCTCCGCGAGCATGCGAATCTCTTTCGCTCTCGCTTCCGTAGTACGGATGCGTTCCTGACGCACGAGGTTATTCGCGAGCACTTTCAAAAAGGCCTTTCTTGGCCCTCGTTTCAAACCAAATTTTCTCCCCCTGTTTAAATGCCTCATTATTACTTCTCTTTCTTCTTTTTTGTCTTCTTCTCCGTTTCCTCCTTCTCTCCCCCTCGTATCGCGGCGGGCGTCACTTCAAATGCGCCCAACTTCTCGAAGTGGTCCTTCAAAATGTTCGTCGCTTTGTGAAGCGCTTCGGAAGGACTGATCGAACCGTCCGTTTCTATTTCGAGTTCCAAACGATTGTAATCGGTACGATCACCCACGCGCATGTCTTCCACCTTAAAGGCGACTCTCACCACGGGAGAAAAGATCGCGTCCAAGACGATCGTTCCGACGGAAAGACGCTCCAAGCGATGCGCCTCCGAAACGACGTATCCAAGGCCCTTTTCGACCGTGAGTTCCATATCGAGATCGGCGTTTTTCTTCGTAAGCGTCGCGAGATGCAAATCCTTATTGATGACCTGCACGAATGCGGTCGATTGAATGTCGGCTGCGGTGACTTCCCGATCTCCTTTCACGTGAAGTGAGATCGTCTGCGGCTCGTCCGCATCGAATACGAATCGTACTTTTTTTAAATTGAGCGAGAACTCAACGATATCTTCCATCATACCGGGAATCGTCGAAAACTCATGATCCGCTCCTTTGACCTTGATCTGGGTGATTGCCGCGCCGGGAAGCGACGACAAAAGCGTGCGGCGCAAGGAGTTTCCGAGCGTCGTTCCATAACCGGTATAGAGTCCTTCGATGTGAAACACACCGATGTTCTTATTCTCGGAGACCTTTTTTACGACTACCGTTTCGCTTAAATGAGAGTATTTCATAGTATGTGGCCCTTATTAGCGGGCAAAAAATTGAACGACTAAGTTTATATCAAATGGCAATTGTAACCCTTCGAGCTGGGGGTTCAAAACGCATTTCCCCTCAAGCTGCTCCGGTTTGAGTTCGAGCCACGAAGGCGCCGAGTACTCTCTCAGGCGGGCATGGATGTCTTCGAACAACTTCCCGTCACGCGATTCAGGGCGAATGCGCATGATATCTCCTATTCTCACACGGAATGAAGGAATTGTCACTTTTCTTCCGTTCACGAGAATATGGCCGTGCGATACGAGTTGGCGGGCGATACGGGGCGACTTCGCAAATCCGAGCAGGAACACCACGTGATCAAGCCGCGTCTCAAGGCGAAGTAAAATGTCTTCCTGTGAATGGCGGGAGAATAAATTCTGCATCTGCCGGGTATTGAAACCGTAGAGAAGCTGCGCTTTTTGTTTTTCCTGAAGCTGCCGTCCGTAATCGGAAAGTATCCGGCGATGTTTCTGTCCGTGCATCCCGGGACGATACGGGTGACGCACCATCGCGCACTTCGGTGAATTGCAGCGTTCCGCTTTTATAAAAAGCTTTACGCCCAACGATCGTTCTTTTTTCTCTTTAATGCTCTTCATATGCCAATGTATCTACATCTTCGAGCCAATACTATGGCGAAGAAGATGTAGCCATACTATTGAGCACCCCCCACCTTCTCTCTTGAA
>JAJYXD010000014.1 GCA_021791135.1 bacterium
GGTGATCGCGGTGTCTTCGATATGCCATCCGGGACGTCCCCAGCCGAGTTCGGTGCGCCACGCGGGCTCGCCGTCCTCGGTGAGTACGAACTCCGCGGATTCATCGGGCAGGGGAGGTGTTTTCAGGAACTTCCAGAGCGCGAAGTCGCCGCGGTTCCGTTTCGCAATACTTTCGTCGATTCTCGAAACTGCGTCTTCCGCCTGGACCGCGGTTCTTCTGGAGAGTTTCCCGTATGAAGGGAACTTGGTGATATCGAAATAAATGCCGTCCGCCTCGATTTCATACGCGACCCCCTTCTTTTTGAGCGTGCGGACCTGTTTCACGATCTCCGGGATGAATTCGCTTGCCGGAGCATAATGATTTACGGATTCGATCTTCAGGGCACGCATGTCCTCGAAGTACGAATTTTTGAAAAATGAAGCGACTTGTTCCGGAGTTTCGCCCCGCTCTTTCGCTCGGGCGATGATCTTGTCGTCTATGTCGGTGATGTTTTGAAGATAGAACACGTCCCATCGCTTGAAGTTCGTAAGATATCGGACGAACGTGTCGTATGCGAAGTACGTTCTTGCGTGCCCCATGTGCGCGTAGTCGTATACCGTAGGGCCGCAGACGAATACGTGGAGCGGCCGCTCGTTCGGCTTTTCCAAGAGCTCTTTCTTTCCCGAGAGAGTGTTGTAAATTCGCATGCGGGTTATCTGGAGAAATTCAAGATGACGTCATCGACTCGCGGCGACTGGGTTTGAAGAAGATCGCTCTGCAAACGTACGCGGTATCGGTAATAGCGAAAATTGTTGAGATAAGAACTGTTGACGCAAATGGGAGTATTGGGAGCGGCGCATCCCGTTCCGCCGTTCACGTTCTGCGAACAGGCGGCGCCGTAATATGTTCCGCTCGTGCCGTCGGGTCCCGTGAAGTTCCATGGACCGCCAGAGCTTGTCGATGCGGCAATCTGGAAACTGGTGCAAAGTCCCGTCCCGCTTCCCGGGCTTCCCTGCCAGATCAGGCTCGCGAGCGTCGCGCCTGTCGTTACTCCCGTGTCGAACGTCTCCGAAGTGAGATAGCCGATCGTGCTTGTCGATCTCCATAAAGTATTCACGAGATACTGCACCGTGCCGCAACTCGAGTTATTGGCGCAGTTGAAGCTGATCCAGCCGTCCAGGTCGTTCCACGCGTATCCGTTGAAGTTTCCGTTTGCGTCGATGGTGACTCCGTACGATTGCGTACCGGGGCATACGGAGGTACCGAGGCCCCCGCAGAAACTGATCCATCCGATCGTGTCGTTCCACGCAAACCCGCTCAAGTTTCCGTCTGCCTGCGCATTCGAGCACGTACCGTCGGCGTTATGCGTCGCGCTCGCGCCGTTACAAATCCCGTAATTCGAGGCACCGCAGATATTTCCGCTTCTCGTCGTCGCGCAATCGAGTGAGATGTCGCCGATCGAAGAGCTCGCATACCCCGTGATTCGCGATCCGCTCACGGTAATCGAGAGGGGCGTGTAAAAATCCCACCAACCGCTTGCGTCATCCCACGCGACGGAGCTCGACGGAGTTGAGCTGACGTTGGTAGCCGCGAATCCGATCCGTGAGGGAACTTCGAGTAGGGAGACGCCGGCGGCAAGCGCCGTAACCGCAATCAGCCATCCAAAGGTTCGCATTATCTTCATTATCATTAGTATATCAAAAAAAACAGGACCGTGTGCTATAATGGAACAGTGAAAAGGTCGTCTTCGATGCAAAAATTAGACATCGGTTGCATGAAAAACGTGAACAAGATTTTAGTGATAATTATCGTAGTGCTGGTGCTGATACTGGGGGGCATTGTGGCGTGGCAGACGTGGTTCGCCGGACCTTCCTATTATGCGGTGTATCTTCGAACCGGAGATCTTTATTTTGGTGAGCTCACCAGATTTCCTTCCTTCGGGTTGAAACATGTGTACATGCTGCAGGTGAATGCGCAAAACGGCCAGAATCCTGTGAGCATTCAGAAGTTTACGAACGTCTTCTGGGGACCCGAGGACTCCGTAAAACTCAATCGCGACGAGGTGGTGTGGTATACCAAACTGAAACCGGAGAGCCAGCTCGTGAAGCTGATTACCGCGAACCCCGATCTCCTTCCCGCCGCAACCGGGGCACCTCAGGAAAATAACGCGGCGCCTCAAGAACCGTCCTCGAGTCAGTCGGGAGCGGAAAAGAAATAAAGGAAAAAGGGAACTATATAACGACACAGTGCAGATCCTCGGTGTCTCCTCACCGAGGATTTTGCTATGATATAAAGGTACATGATTTCTTCCGGGAAAGGTCAGATCGCGCTTCCGTTCGTACTTCTCATAAGCGGTATTATTATCGAGATTGTGATTGCGGGAGCATTCGTCGCGTACTTCGCGAGCGGTTCCGGCTACAGTGCGCGGCTTCAGGCGCGCGCATGGGCGGTCGCGATGTCGGGAGTGAACGACGCGTTGATAAAAATTGCGAAGAACAAGGAGTTTGCTTCGGCGGGAGCCCAGTATCCGTTTGCGCTCGATGCGGATCAATCCGTGATATCCGTCTCGAGAACAAACGATTCTTCGGGACAGTACTATATGTATACGATAACCTCTCTCGGTGTC
>JAJYXD010000034.1 GCA_021791135.1 bacterium
AGAGCGCGGCGATCAAGGACGCCCCGTCGTGCTGGAAGTACCCGAGCGCGTTCGTCTGAAGCATCTCGAGATCCTGACTCAGTTCGAGAAACTGAAAGTTCAAACTCGTCACTTTCCCGAGAAACCCTATTCCTCCCTTTACGATCGGGATGAAGTTGCCGATAGTATCGACCACCGACTGACCAATGCCCTTATTCAGCGTCGAACTTATGGTGGTAAGCTCTTCGTTGTTTTTCTTCAGAAATTCGGACGCCGTCTGCGGTTCGAAGTTCTTGAGCGCGGTCGCCGAGGACGCGAAGTTTTGCATGATCGACGCGCCTCTGTCGGTGATAGTGGCCTTAATGGTCCTCAAGTTATTCGCCACAAGAAGCACGAACAAGATGACGCCGAAAAGCAGCACGCCGAAGGTGCCGACAAGGGCGCGCTTCAAAACGAGGAACCTGGGCCTCGCCGCCTCGGGAACGTGCGCAAGATTCACCGTGCCGAACTTATTGAGCCGATCGTAATTGAAACGCGGATTTTTTACGTCCACCAGGATCGGATCGATGTTCTTTTTTGGTACTTGCCTTTTCTCCATATACTATTTTGCTGCGGCAGCGAAGAGACCCATATGTTCCGCGGCGCTTTTTTTCCAGTCGAAGCGTTCGATATTTTTTCTTCCCCGTTCCTTAAACGTTTCCCGGAACGCGGCGTCCTCCAGAAACGCTTCGATCGCCTCGATGAGTTCGCTTATCTTCCACGGATCGGCAAGAAGCGCGCTCGTACCGAGAATCTCCGGAAGCGAGGTCCGATTCGAAGCGACGACGGGGGTTCCGCATGCCTGCGCCTCAAGGGGAGGAAATCCCACACCCTCGAAGAAAGAAGGATACACGAATACCGTCGCGAGGTGATAGAGAGAACGCATTACTTTATGTTCCGCCTTTCCCCATACGATGATATGCCTCCGATACGGCGAGCGCTCCACCTCTTTGAAAATTGTATCATAGGACCAGCCGCGCGACCCCGCGAGAATAAGACCAAGATCCTCGTTCCGCGGAAACTGCTTTAACGCATTGAACGCGCGCACCACCGCAACGATGTTTTTTCTCGGTTCGATCGTACCGGAATAAAGAAGGAAACGTTCGGGAAGCGCGTGGTCCTTCCTGAAGGCACGAAGCGCTTCGTCGGTTTCTTTATGATCCTTGTATACCGGATCGATTCCAGGATAGATTCTCGTGATCTTCTCTTCGGGTACTTTGAACGCATCCATGAGGGTTTCTTTCGTGAAGTCGGAGGGAGCGATGAGACGTCCCGCGGTTTCTATCTGACGCCGGTATCCCTGCCGCCAGTGCCACAATCGCTGCTTCACGGAGAAGAACTCGGGATGGAGAAACGATACGTCATGAACCGTCATCACGCGCCGTTCGGGATTCTTCAAGGAAAGGATGTTGATGTTCGGGCTCCAAAATACATCGGAAGGAAATAATGCGTCGATCTTCGGTACGTGGAAGAAGAGATTCAAGGGATCGAACAGCCTGTTCGGAATCCTGAAGTTGATCGCGGTTTTGTTTGCTCCATCCTTCAGGAACGGAACCTCCTCCTGTTTCTTGAAACCGTTCGCAAAGAACACGTAACGATGCTCCGGAAAGTCTGCGAGAAATCGTTCGACAAGAAGCCGCGTGTATTCCGATATGCCGGAGTACGTGTTCGGCTTGTAGGGTCTCGTATCGATAAATAGTTTCATGGAGCAATCCCGATCAGAACGTAAAACCGTATTTGGCGAGGGTCTTCAAAATATTCGTTCGAAACACCTCCTTCGAAAAACGAAGCGCGGATCGCGCGATCGCGCGCCGGTCCGGGGTGAGGTACTCGAAGTTCCGCACCGCTTCGACGATCTTCTCCGGCGTTTGTTCCGTAAAAAAGATGCCGGTCTTCTTGTCGAGAACGATCTCGCGGGCGCCTCCCTTCGCGAAGGCGATGACGGGCGTGCCGCACGCCTGCGCTTCCGCGGCGACGAGTCCAAAATCCTCGATCTGGGGGAAGATAAGCGCCTTGGCGTTACTGTAAAGCAAACGGAGCTCATCATCTCCCGCCGACTCGATGAATTCGATGAGCGGTGACTTTACGAGTTTTTTGAGCTTCGGAAGTTCCGGCCCCCGCCCTACGATCTTCAGGAGCTTTTGAAGCTGATTGAATGCGGCGATACCCAGATCAAATCCCTTGTAGTACAAAAGCCGTCCTACCATGAGATAGTATTCTTTTCTTCCCGACTGAAGTTCCGGATAGAAGAGCTCGGTGTCTACGGGAGGATACACCACAACCGCATCGCGCCCGTAGTAGGACTTGATCTTTTCCGCGATAAACTCGGAGTTCGCCATAAAAAGATTCACCTTGCGTGCCGCACGCCTGTCCCATTCCTTGAGCCAGCGCGCAATCGGATACGCGACGAGATTCGAAAAGGCTCTCGGAGAAAACTTGAGGTTCTTCAGATAGTCGATTTCCCAGGCGTAACGGAGCGGGCTGTGACAGTAACACACGTGATAAGAAGCGTGGATGCCGAATCCTTTCGCGTACCCCGCCGTCGACGAGATGATCGGTGCCCTAGCCGACGCCTAACCCGCTGTG
>JAJYXD010000081.1 GCA_021791135.1 bacterium
TACATATTGCTTATACCGCGACGCAGAAAAACTTTCGCCACTGTTTTCATCATGGTCTTCAAATCTCTCGCGGAAGTGCTTACCTCGGTAAAATTCAAATTTATCTTGCTGTTCCCGAATATCTCGATCATCTCGTCTTGCGTCGCTCTCCCGTTCGGCCATCCTTGCCCCCAGCATTCTACAGTGATGCCATTTTCCTTCAAAAAGTTCACCATCTTCAACCGACTCCCGTGAGAACTGCCTACGAACGTGACGCCGTAGGACTTCTTCGACGGTACGGGGCGATACAATCCTGTGTTTGCCGCCCACGTCGATTTTATCGCACCGTCGTAGCCAATTTTTTTGTATTTTTCCACCGCATTTGGATCGGTCGTCACCACCCAATCGAACAGAGGGGCCCAGTATCTGGAGAAATTGTCGAACCTCCACTGATCGTCGGAAAACCAGTTAACGGTGATTATCCCCGACTCTCGCGTTATCTTTTTGATGGTTCCCGGATTGATCTCATTGGTAAACAGATTACAGAAAAGTAAATCGGGTTTTTCTCTCCTCACCGTTTCCAAAAGCGCCTTGTTCATCGCTCGCTTGCCCATCCGCATTATATTCTCATCCACCGGAAAATGGACCGCGTCCCGGCCGTACATCTTGGAGATTGTTCCCCAAAAATGCATATGTTCAAACGAATGGCCGCGACGCGGATCGGCATAATCATATTTAAACACGGCGCATACAATCTTCATGGGAGGGTAGAAAAAACTTCTTCGTATCGTTTGCTGACCGTGCTCCAGTTAAGTTCCTCTTCGCATTTTCTTCTTGCGTTCTCCCCTATCGTCTTCATATAAGCACTATTCGCAAGGAGAGCGTCTAAATACTTTACGAACTCATCTGCTTCATTCTTTCCGGGATCTATTAAAAACCCTTCTTTCTCGTGAGTAATGAGTTCATGATTGCCGCAGCTTCTCGACAATATCACGGGCAATCCCGACGCCATGGCTTCCGGGATCACGGCGGCGCAGGGTTCATAAACGCTTGGAAACAGGAATACGTCGCTTGAAGCCATCATAACGGCGACGTCTTCCCTCTCCATAAAGGGAATCCACTTGAAACGATTCAGCCCTTTCGTCGGGGTGATAAAATCTGTCTTGTCTTTTCTCCCGACGAGAACAAAATTCGCGTTATCATATCTCCTCGCAATTTCAATAAACACATCGGGCCGTTTTCTTTCAAAAAGCGCGCCGACGAAGAGTACGACCGGCTTTGAAAAATCCACCCCGAATTTTTTGCCGACGTACTCTCTGTCGAACTTTCCGGGATTGAAAAACTCCGTATCCACTCCGTTTAAAATCGTTACCACCTTTTTCCCGGGAAAATATTTTTTTACGGTTCCGGCGGCGCAATCCGAGACGGCGATCACCGCCTTTGATCTTCCGAAAAGGATTTTTCTCACTAGCCACGCCTTCGTTTTTTTGAGAAGCGTGTGCCAACCAATGACGTATCTGGTCTTTCTCGGCTTGAAGGGAAGGTAAAATATCTCGCTCACGTTTCCTATTCCGAACAGATATTCCGGCTTTAGTCGGCGCAACGATACGTCTTTTTCCCGATATGCCTTACGGTATCGACCGCATCGGTTGCCATACCACTCGGAGTTTTAAGGGAAAGAATGGTAATCATACTCATTTCTTTTTTGCCTTTACGGTTATTTGATCTCCCCACCCGGTCATCTGGAGTATCGGATCAAAAACCAAGTCCAATGCGATCCCGAAAGGTAAAAAGTACTTCTCTTTGCTTCGTGCGTCGGAAAATAGCAAGTAGGAAAGTCCCGCGGAAAATCCGCGAAACGTATCCGAATACCAAACCTCGCTTACCTCAAAGCCATTTTTTGCCAGAACAAATTCCAAGCTCTTCCGATTGAAATGGAACAAGTGCCTCGGAACGTCCATTCCGCCCCAATACCTGCCGAACACCCTGAAAGCCAAACTTGAGAAGTTGGGAAGGGTAATAATCACCTCGCCGCCGGGCTTCAGAACACGCCTTGTTTCTCTCAATATTTTGTTTGGATCCGGAAGGTGTTCGAGGACGTGATGCATATTAACCACATCAAAAAAGTTGTCTTGAAAACCGGCACGCTCCAATTCTCCCTGAACTATGTGGCGGAGACCAGAGGAGCGAGCTTTTTTCACCGCTCGCTCGCTTATATCCACGCCGTACACATCCCAACCGAGCGCTTTCAAGTAATGAAGGTACTTGCCGATGCCGCACCCTATGTCCAATATCTTCCCGTTCGGCACGAAGCGAGGGTAAAAACTCATTCTTAAAAAGAAAGGGTATGAAAGGAACTGCAAGAATTTTCTTGTTCCGTATCCCAAATAACGGCAAAGTGCGGATTGTTTGATAACGCGCTTCATTTTACCCGGCCATCCTTCCTCCTTTTGGAAGTCCTGATACGCGTGATACTCATCCGCATAGCACGATCCTTCAACCTCGGTGAACAAAACCTGCGGATAGAGGAATCCTCCATGACAAGAAAAACACCTGTTGATTGAAAAATGGTGCCCTCGGTAATAGTAGCCCTCCATGTTTCCGAATACGGTTTCGATT
>JAJYXD010000053.1 GCA_021791135.1 bacterium
TGTAAATTCTGTTTCGATGGCTACGGCGGTACGGAGGATTCGAAATATGCCGTTCATGCCATCACGCTCAAGGATTCGTATGATGGCTACGGCTTCGGGGCGAACGGCGAACTTTTGTACGAGGGCTTTTATTCCGGAATTAATGCTTCGAATTACAAATTCACCGTTTATACGCACGGCTGTCACGACGTTTCGTACACGTACTGTTGTCATTCGTCGTCACACCTCTTTGGGTGCGTCGGTCTCCGAAGTAGGGAATATTGCATCCTGAACAAGCAATATTCACCTGAGGAATACGAAGCTCTCGTCCCGAAAATACGGCAGCATATGATGGACATGCCGTATACGGACAAAAAGAAGAGAGTTTATCGATACGGTGAATTTTTCCCGTACGAGATTTCTCCCTTTGCATACAACGAGACGCTTGCAGAAGAGTATTTCCCTCTCACAAAAGAAGAGATTATTTCGCAGGAGTATCTCTGGAAAGACCTCAAGGAAAGGAATTACAAAATCCAAATTCCAAATGACAAATTGCCGGATCACATCAAGGATGTGAAGGACGACATCGTGAACAGTGTCATTGAATGTGCACACAGGGGCGAGTGTACTCATCAGTGTACCGAGGCCTTCAAAATCATCCCTGGAGAGCTGGATTTCTACCGCAAATTTAATCTGTCGCTCCCGCGCCTTTGCCCCAATTGTCGCCATTATGAGCGCTTGAGGCAGCGGAATCCTTTTAAGCTATGGCATCGGAAATGTCAGTGTGCCGGAGCAAAATCGGAGAATGGTGTCTATATGAATCTCTCGAAACATGCCCACGGCGAGGATCATTGTCCGAACGAGTTCGAGACGAGTTTTTCTCCGGACAAGCCGGATGTTGTCTATTGCTCCAGTTGTTATCAGAACGAGAAGGTGTAGTTTTGTCGCTCACTGGGTACTCCCGCTCAGGCTGTCTCCGGGGTGACGCCCAAGCATTAGCTTTCGCGGGAATATCCAGCTCACTCTTTTTGGTTGTTTTAATGTAGAATAAACATATGCCTTCCGAGTCTCGAATCTGTCAGAATTGTCATCAAGAATTCAAGATTGAACCCGACGATTTTTCTTTTTACGAGCGCATTAAAGTCCCGCCACCGACTTTCTGCCAAGAGTGCCGGCTTCAAAGAAGGATGGCTTTTAGAAACGAACGAAGTTTATATAAAGACGCGTGCGATTTGTGCAATAAACCTATTATTTCAATGTATTCAGAAGATAAGCCGTTTAAGGTTTATTGCTATGATTGCTGGTTTTCTGACAAATGGAATGCAGCTTCGTATTATCTCGATTACGATTTTTCTCGCCCGTTTTTCGAACAATTCAGAGAACTCTTGATAAAAGTTCCCCGTTTAGCCATGGAAGGATATGAAAATCAGAATGCTCCATATTCCAATTTTACGTGGCTTTCCAAAGATATATATCTGGCGCCGTCCACTTTTTATTCCGAAAATATCGCTTACAGCCATAAAGCCTGGAATGATCGAGATGTTTTTGATTCAAGCACTGTCACCGAATCGGAACTCTGCTACGAATGTACTGATACCAATCATTCGGTACATTCGGCTTACGTCCAAAACTCGCGTGATTGTTTGGATTCTCTTTTTCTTTATAATTGTGCCGGATGCAGGGATTGTTTTATGAGTTCCAACCTCAGAAATAAGTCTTACGTGTTCAGGAACGAGCAATTAGACAAAGCGACTTATGAAGATAAATTAAAAAAGATTAATTTTGGGGATTACAAGACGATGCAACCTCTTAAGGATGAATACGGTGATCTCAAAAGGAGATCGTTGCAGCGTTTTGCATTTACCAGCAAGGTGGTTAATGTAAGCGGTAATCACATCATTAACTCCAAAAACGTTTTTAAATCATTCAATGTAGATGAATGCGAAAATTTAAAATATTGCACACAAGCTCTCAAAATAAAGGATTGTATGGATCTTCATGGAGCGGGTGACGGCGGGGAACTAGATTATGAAGGCGTTAATGTGGCTTACCAAGATTCCCGCGTCATTTTTTCTTCTAATACTTATCAAGACATTATCGGTGTTTATTATTGCGACTATTGCCGGGGCGGTTCTGATCTTTTCGGGTGTGTCGGATTAAGAAAAAAAGATCATTGCATTTTAAACAAGCAATATTCAAAGGAAGAGTATGAAAAACTTGTTTCAAAAATAGTTACGCAGATGAATGTCGTACCGTACATCGATTCAAGAGGCAGGGTGTATAAATACGGGGAATTTTTCCCGATAGAAATTTCACCTTTTGCTTACAACGAAACAATAGCCCAAGAATATTTTCCTCTCAAAGCGGATGAGGCGGCGGAGCAAAAGTATTCCTGGAAAAATGAAACAATGAGAGATCATCGAGCGTCAACGGAATGGAACGAGCTGCCGGACGATATCAAAGAAGTGAAAGACGAAATTTTAAATCAAACCATAAAATGCCGTCATGGAGGAGAATGTGACGAACAATGCACCATGGTGTTCAGGAGTATCGCTCCAGAACGCCAATGGGTAAGAAGGATGATTTTACCGCTCCCGCGACTTTGTCCCAATTG
>JAJYXD010000007.1:0-1422 GCA_021791135.1 bacterium
TCACAAAAACGGTTTTTGCGCCTATCGCCTTCCCCGCTTGTATATCCTTATCGCTATCTCCTATGAAAAATGATTGCGCGGGGTCGATGTCAAATTCTTCGATCGCGCGGTGGGCGAGGCCCGGCTTCGGTTTCCTGCACTCGCATCCGTCCCCCTCCTTATGGGGACAGAAATAGATCTCGTCGAGCAATCCACGGAGCAGATTGCGCATCTTTTTATGAACTTCATGGAGCGTCTCGATTTCCATAAGACCTTTTGCGATCTGCGCTTGATTCGCGATCACGAGAAGTTTGTATCCCTTCTTTTTTGCCGCCTCAAGGAGCTCGATAATTCCGTCTATCAACTCGAACTCATCCCAGCGCACAAGATACTCTCCCCGGGGAAGAGCTTTACAAATCACTCCATCGCGATCGAGAAACAATGCTTTTTCTCTCATGCATTCCGCTTCTCTCTTCGCTCCATTGCGTGATTGAAGTAGTCCTTGAAGTACTCCGTCATGAGGTGAAGTATCACGCCGTGCACCCCCTCCACGATGCCGTATTTTCCTTTTTCGGTCGGAACGAAAATCTTCACGTCAGCAAGCTCGTTCAGTTTCCCTCCGTCGAACCCCGAGATGCCGATCACAGGAACTTGTTTGGTTTTCGCATACTCGACCGCTTTCACGACATTCAGAGAATTGCCGGAACTCGAGATTGCGATAATCGCGTCGGTTTCCTGAAGATAGTTCTGAAGCGGCCCCACAAACACCATGTCATAGCCGAGATCGTTTGCCCACGCGGTAAGCTCCGACTCGGTCGTAGGAAGTCGAATCGCCTGGAACCGCTTCACCTGCTTGTCGAGGTGATGACTGAATACCGTCTTGTTAAAATCGCTCACCCAATGCGTCGCCATGGCAAGCGACCCTCCGTTTCCGAACACATAAATGCGCCCGTCGCGCTCATACACGGCCTGAAGCACATTAAACGCCTTGGCGATTTCCTTCATAGGAAGATTGCGTATCGCGACGTCGGTATCCGAAAGGAATTTCTTGATGTAATGCTCCATGGTGTCAGAAACCGTTTTGATGATGATTATTCAAAAGAATATCGGTGCCCGCCTGCGTGAAACGCACGGGGACTTCCTTTCCGTCGGTAAGATCATGTTCCCTGAAGAACTTCCTCATTCCGATTCTTATCTCCTCATGACGTTCCGGAGGAGCGATAAAGAGCACGCATCCTCCTCCTCCCGCTCCCAAGATTTTTCCTCCCCATGCGCCCGCATCAAGTCCCGCGTTATAGATCTCGTCCACGAGCGTATTCGGCGCACTCGACGACAGACTCTTCTTCCTCACCCACCCTTCGTGAAGCATCTGCGCCATACCTTTTACATCGCCCGCGAGAAGCCGCTCGTTGAATTCAAATACCGAATCTGCCATTCGTTTGT
>JAJYXD010000007.1:1432-2591 GCA_021791135.1 bacterium
TCAAGATTTTTCTCAATCTTCGATCCCTGATCGGAGAGTACGGTCGAAGCGGGGCGCGTAATTCCCGTAAAGAAGAGGAGGAGGTGATCTTCGAATTCGAGCTTCTTTTTGTAATCGAGAAGAATCGATTCCACATCGACGGAATCGTCGGGATTGAACTGGAAAATGTTGAATCCGCCGAACGAAGCGGCATACTGATCCTGCTTCCCGATCGGTTCGCCCAAAAGTTCTATTTCAAGACGGCTCGCCGCCTCGGCCGTTTCACTCTTACTCAATGTTTTCCCGAGATACGCATGCAATCCCTTTATAAGCGCGACCGCGAAGCTCGAGGACGACCCCAGACCCGTTTTTGCGGGAAGATCGGCGAAGGAACCGATCTCGATCCCTTTTTCCGTGATGCCGAGATCCAAAAGCGCGGCCCTCACGCGGGTGTTTTGTATGTCCTTCGGATGATCGACAAGTTCGGTCTTTTGATACTTCACCGTAAATTTATCCACGAGTGGGGTCGGATTCACAAGCACATACACGTACTTGTCAATCGTGGTCGAAAGCGCCCGTCCGGGCGAACGGCGATAGAACTCGGGGAGATCGGTGCCTCCTCCCACAAAACTCATTCGAAGCGGCGCGCGAACCAATATCATACACAAACTCTAGTAAAAAACGGATATTCCGTAAAGAGCGATTAAAATAACTTCCGTTTTAGCCACGAAAGCGAGCGGTGAACACGGCGGCGAAACGCGACGGGAAGAAACGAATACGCATATTGAATACGGTTGAACAGAAGCGCGCGATGATACGATGGGTACTTTCCTTTGTATCGCTTCATATAATCGAGCGACGCCTTGAGGTGTGGTTTTAGATGCGTAATCGAGGTATTCTCACCGCTCATCCTGTAAAAAGAAAAATACTCGGGAAAATTGTAGAGCATTCCGACAAGACCCATCTTCATCCAAAAATCACGATCGCCGGAATAGCGGCTTTCTTCACTGTACCAACCCACTTTTTCTCCCGCGCTACGACGGAAAAGAGTCGTTGAGTTGGCCATCGGATTCGAAAACAACGTGCATTTCCTTATGGCGCTGTCCGTCTCGGGCTTCAAGTATCTGAAAAGTTCTTTCCCTTCCACGTCTATTACAATCATCCCTCCGCCGCACCCGAC
>JAJYXD010000015.1 GCA_021791135.1 bacterium
TCAAAGAATGTGAGTTCCGGTTCAATCATCGGCACGAAGATCTCTCTCGTATCCTCGTACAGCTTCTCAGACAAAAAAGGGCGCTCTGATGAACGCCCTCATCTAGTCATGAACCATCGATATTAAGAAATAAAAAGCGGCATTATAAAATCTGCCGCCTTTTTTGTTATGTCGCTATTTTTTTATAGCTTCTGAAGCTCATCCCACCGAGCACAAGAACGGTCCCGCCGAGCACGATGAGTGACGAAAGGAGTCCCAGGTTTCCCGTCATGAGTCCGAACCCCGCAAGTGCGAGAACGATAACCGCGTTGGTCGAAGATGATCGCACCGAGAGCACCGTCGCTCGCAAGCGTTCGGATTGTATATGCTTGTTAATAAACCCTCCGAGAAACGGCGTTATGAATCCTCGCACGAGATTTTGTATAAGTACGAGATATGCCGCGAACCACACCGGAAAAAGTCCCATGAGAAGTATCGGAACTCCGGTTGAGAGGATCATAAAGAGCATACACCGTTCTTCTCCGAGAAACTCCTCGATCCGTTTCACGAATCTGCTCGAGAACCAGGCGATGATATTAAGGAGGAAAAAGATGAAACCGTAGAATTTCAGATCGATCCCTACCGTTTCGAAGTAGGGGTTGTAGGTGAAAAACCACAGCTTCCCCGCCGCCATGAGAAGCGCGCAGAATCCGATGATCCAGCGCAACTCCGCCTTTTTCATCGAATAGACAAACCCCTCCTTAATGAGTAAGAGCTGTTTTTTTATCTCATAACTTCCGGATCTTGCCGGCTCTTTGAAGCACCACGCAGCAAAGAAGGAGACGAAAGATCCCGGAAGCGAGAGAAGAAGAGGAATTCTCAAATCTATTTCCGCGAGTGGTCCCACCGCAAGCGAACAGAATGCAAAGAGGAGAAATCGCGCTCCCACCGCGCGCCCCTCGATGTCTTTGTATTGCTCTCCTATGCCACCCTCGCTCAAGGTGTTCTGAAGGAACGCCTTGTCGGCGCCTGACTGGAATGAGATACCGACAGCCCAGAATATATTCGAGATCCAGGCGGAGAGAGGTGACGCCATAACCGCGAAACCGATCGAACTTCCGATAAGAAGTATCTGTCCTATTACAATCGTCCTTTTTCTTCCTATGAGATCCGCGAGCGCGCCTGCCGGTATGTCGAAGAGAAGGCAGAGCACCATCACCAAGGATTCCATGAGAAAAATGTCGGAAAGCTCCATGTGCGCCAATGCCTGAAGCGAGGTGATGATGATCACTCCGCGGAACAACGGCTCGTTGAAAAGCACGAAGTACTTGTAGAGCGCTATGTTGCGATAAACATCTTTTTGATTCATGTGTCACACTCCTTTATTTATGGGTTGTAAAAAAGCTGATGCCGAATGAAAACAAAAATCCCGGCTTTCATTCAGCCGAGATTTCTCTAAGTCGATATGTAGTAGATAAATTAAAACCTATAACTATCGCGGCTGAATACAAGCGTCGCTGCCGTATTGTCGTTGGCAACGAAAAGGGGCGATCCGACGTTGATCGTCATGTGCTGATATGTGCCGCAATGTTTTTGTTTCATGGTCTTTACAGGAGATATAACGATACAATAAGGAATAACGTTTCATGTTGGGGTATACGAACAAACAAAATAAGGAGTGATATAATGAAGGTGTGAAACAAATAATTCTCAATCGTAACGAGACGCTTCAGGGCCCTTCCCCGAGGGTGCTTCGGACGCTTAAAGAATTCAAGAAAGATCACATAAATACCTATATTCCCGGGTATTACAATTCTCTTCTCATCCCCGCGCTCTCGAAGAAGTTCCGTATCCCGGAAAATCGGATTATCTTGAGTTACGGCATCGAAGACTTTTTATCCCTGATGTTTGAGAAGGTCGCCGAGAGAAAGGGCAGTATTCTCACGAGCGAATTTCATTACAGCTACTGCAACATCCACGCGAAGTTCAAGAAGGTGCGGCTTCTCACCTTCCGTATGCCGGTCATCGGCGACTCGTTCACGTTCGACATCGAGGATTGCGTAAGAACATATCGTGCTCACAAACCCGAGATGCTTCTTCTCGCTTCTCCCGCGAATCCGACGGGGAACGTGCTCTCGGCTCGTGAGTTGGAAACGATCTTGAAAAACGTAAGGAAGGACTGCCCCATGCTCCTCGATCAGGCCTACCGGGGATTTGAGAAGAAATATGACGAGAAGGCGTTTCTCCGGCTTCTTGAGAAGTACCCGAACCTCGTGCTTCTCCGAACCTTCTCGAAGTACTATGCGCTTGCGGGAATGAGAGTGGGGTTTGCACTTTGCGGAAAGAAAGCGAAAGAGCTCCTGAACTACGAAAATCGTTTTCTCGGCTTGAGTAGACCGCTTGAAGAAACCGCGATTGCGGCGCTGAACTCCGGGGCATATTATCGGCGTGTCGCCGCGGAGGTGAAGCGAGACAGGGAGTACTTGATCTCGAAACTCAGGGCAATGGGTTTCAAAGTGTTCTCCTCGAATGCCAATTTCATCCTTCTCAAACCCTCCCCGCGCGTGGTCTCGAAGATGAAGAAAGTGGTGAAGAAA
>JAJYXD010000005.1 GCA_021791135.1 bacterium
ACTAGGAAGCGGACACAATGTAAAGTTGAAGGGAAAGAAAACAATCGACGGAGTTCAGTTCATTGTCGTGCAAAATTCTTACGGTGAAGGGGTAGGGGACGGAGGCATGTATTACTTCCCGCGTCAAACGTTCAATGCGTGTCATTTCGAATCGGCTACTTTCGAGGATGTTTCCTCGGATGAAGAAAAAAATAGTCAGTGGAGTTTAATGGCTCGCCTCTGGGATAAAATGTGGAATCTCTTGAAGTCGTTAAGTCAATCGTTAGGAATATGGAAACGCTAAAAAAGATTATTTCGATTATTTTAAGTTGGTTTGTCAAACCGCCCCAAATTGCCCCTGTACCGCAGGAAGTTCCCCAGACAGTAAATATCCCTACGGAGCCAGAAACGCCCCAAATTGAGCCAGTTACCCCCCCAAACTCCCCCTATTACGTCGAGAATAGTTCAAGAAAGTGGGGCGATTACCCCGAAGACAAGAAAGACCTGCTTAGGACATTTGCTTATAAGTCATGTCAAGGAGTGCTTGAACCGCAAGTTATTCAGTATTTTCTGGCGACCCTAGAGGCGGAGAGCGGATTCAACCCTTACGCCGAAGGAAAAAATTCAAACGGAACCATTGATGCGGGAGTCGCACAACTTAATTCTTACTGGTACCTCAAGCCAAACAACATGACCATTCAAGACGCGAAGGACGATCCCGAAAGATGTATCACGATAATGCTTACGGCATGGAAGAACGGAAGAAAAACCGACTGGGTTACTTACAAGAACGGAAACTACCGTCTTTATCTGAAAGAGGTAACCGCGTACCTTCCCAGAATACAAAAAATGGTGTAATATGTGGATAGCTGAAGTAATCATATTCGTTGCGGTGCTTATTGTATTAGTGATTGCGCTCGCATGGAGGGAATTTAAGAACGCTCAAAAGTCGATTAGAGCGAATGAAGAAAATGGAAAAGAAGGAAATAACGAAAGGTCGTCAACCTAAGAAATAACATGGAACAAAAATATGCCGCGTGGATATAAGAGAAATGGAGAGAAGTGTATTCCACCATCTACAAAAGGAAAACCAAGTTGGAATAGTGGATTAAAAGGTTACACGAACAAAGGTTCTTTTACCAGAGAAAAGTCACTGGGAAACACACATGGGTTCAAACGCGGTATTCCTCCATGGAACAAGGGAAAAACATGGGATGAAGAGACAAAGAAAAAAATGATAAAGTTTTGTAAAAAGGGATGCACTTGTAAAAGGCATGACATTTTAGTCAACAAACTAAAAAGTGAAAAGACAAAAGGAGAAAATGGTTCGAATTGGCGTGGAGGGATAACTAGAAAAAATTTGTTGATTAGAACATCTCTTAAATCTATAAGGTTTAGAAAAAGTGCGCTTGAACGAGATAACTATAAATGCGTTTATTGTGGAGATAGAAGGGGAGGTAATTTAGAAATACATCATGTAAAGTCGTTTTCTCAATATCCCGAGCTAAGATTTGAGTTTAGTAACGTAGTTACTCTTTGTAGAAAGTGTCATAGAAAAACTGAAAACTGGGGTAGACAAAAGGTCGTGAAAATAAAAGCATGAAGTTATGGATATATCAAAATTTTGGTGGATCTCGTCAACTGGTAAAGGAGTAGCCCAAAGAATCGTCTCTCTTGTCGCGCTCATTATTCCTATCCTTTCTCTTTTCGGAATCAATATCACGCAAAGTGATGCAGAGGCGGTCATCAATGCCGGACTTATCGTCGTCTTCGCAATATGGCAGACATGGGCGTGGGCGCGGGCAAGATTCTTCAAACAGAACGCGATGGGGAAGTACAAAGAATAACATCGGGTCCCCAGTCCTTTTTTCGACCTTAAGGGCTGGGGTGTCGCCGCGAACCCTCCCGTTGAGAGAACGATCGGAGGGTTCGCGGGGGCAGAAGTTCTTTGAAATCTGGGAGTTGAGTTTTGTTATGCTATGAATAAACCGTTAGTTATTCAAGAACAATCTTTACCATCAGAAAAAGCGATGATAATGTGGAGTCAAGATATAGGTGATATTCAAGGAAGGGTTTTAACTATCCTTGAATCGTTGGGTCTTCCCGCCACACAAGAAAAAGCGGCGAAAGATTTGTTGCGAAAAGCAATATGGGAAAATATCTATACAGAATGGAGGTGTTTTATTCCATTTAGAGACGTACAAGTAATCGCTGAAAAGTACAAAAATAATAAAAAGTCGAAAAAATAAATAATCACTCGCTCCCAGATTTTAGAGAAGTTCAAAGGAAAACCCCGCCATTTAGACGGGGTTGTTGCTTCCTGCTTTTTTTCTGCTCAATTTCGGAAGCGGGAGTTTTCTTCTCCTCTTCACAATATACAACGAACTATAGAGGACTATATTACACCACATTTCTTTTTGATTCGTAAGGTTCCCTATGTTACCTTTTTGTGCTATACTTTCTTTCGTGCGTGGAGGGGGTGAACTCTCGAACCGCCAAGTCCGGGCGGAGTCCTTATAAGGTCTGTCCTTATCGGGGAAACTCTAGCAAAGTGGTTACACGCACCCTACTCGTGGAGACGAGCCAACCCGC
>JAJYXD010000016.1 GCA_021791135.1 bacterium
TGAATACTTCGGAGTGTCTCAAAACGACCGGCCGCCGAATCTTCGTATAATGCGCACCCCGTTTCGAGGTATTGTGCTCCTTGAGTCGTTTTTCGAGGTTATTGGTAGAACCCACGTAAAGCGTTCCGTCCGCGCATTCGAGAACATACGCAAAATAGCTCATAAAACCATTATACCGATATGAAGCGAAAGCGGTATGAAAATTCATACCGCTTTCTACTTTTATCGAGCTGGGGGATAGGGATTCGAACCCCAATACTCAGGACCAAAACCTGATGTCCTACCGTTAGACGATCCCCCAATCACTGGGAATATTCAGCAACGTTGATAAAATAGCAGTTTTATTGGATAATTTCAAACCAAAGTCACAAGAATATCGAAATTAGTACATGAACGACAACCACACATTCAAAGCTGTCATATTCGACATAGACGGAACGTTAACCCCGGACGTGTCGTGGACGGCGCTCACGAGAGATATGGGAGGTTCGGTGGAAAGGCATCTTGAACTTTACCGTGGGCATCGTGACGGAACGATAGCCTACGAAATCTCGAAGGGGGAGTTACTCAAATTGTGGCAGGCAACCGGAAACGCCAACAAGGACTTCTTTGAGAAGTTGTTTATGAGCTGGCCTTTTCGGGAAGGAGCGGAAGAACTTATTGGTTATCTGAAGTCAAAAGGATATCTTGTTTGTCTCATCACCGGTGCCGTCGATCTCTATGCCGAGGTAGTTGCGAAGCGGCTCGGGATAACGCACTTCATACCGAATACGCAGTTCATATGGGATGAAAGCGGAAAACTGATAGATTTTGATTATGAGGTGAAACAAGACGAAAAAAAAGCTCGAGCAGTTTTTGGAGTTCTGTCGCGAACAGAACATTAATCCTTCGGATTGCGTCGTGGTCGGTGACGGCTACAACGACGTTAAGTTGTTCTCTCTCACGGGGAACGGGATAATGATGAGATCGGAAGGCGCTCATCATCTTGAGGATATCGCCTGGAAGAAAGTTGATGATCTCAAAAAAATAACAAGTTTTCTTTAGAAAAAAGGAAGGTATAATTGTAATATGCACGAGGAACTCGTAAAGCGCGCGAAAGAGATTATCGAAAAGATAATCTATATTACGATTGCGAGCGTTACTCCGGAAGGCAAACCGTGGAATAGTCCCGTGTATTCGGCGTACGATAGGAATAATTACACCTTCTACTGGGTTTCTCCCAAGGCGACTCAGCACAGCGAGAACATTATTAACAATCCGAACGTATTTCTCGCAATTTACGACTCAACCGTGCCCGAGGGTACAGGAGAAGGCGTGTATGTCCAAGGACACGCATCGGTCGTTACCGACGTGAAAGAAATGACGAGAGCGATCTACCTTCTTTACACAAGAAAAGGGAAGTCCTTAAGAGACGTAAGTCGTTTCCTCGATCTGAAACCGCGCCGCATTTATAAAGCGGTGCCGGAGAAGGTATGGCTCAACAGCACCGAAAGAATCGGCGACGAGGGCATTGATATACGAATCGAGATAGAACTCAAATCATGAAACAATTTACGAAAGAAGACACAAATCCCATGACGTGGGAGGAGATGTCTCGGTTGATAGATGTACTGATTACAAAGGTGAATTCGTATTTCGATACGAAAGGAGAGAGAGTTTCTCTTATCGCGCCGCTTTTGCGATCGGGAGGAATTATAGGAAGCATCTTGGCTATTAAGATGCGTATTGTGCCGATCCTGCCGGTACAGTTCAAGAATTTTTATGAATCCTCGTCCGTTGAGAAGATGTTCAAGATTCCGGATATTCTTATTCACGTCCCGACCCCGATGAATATTCTCCTGTGTGACGGGAATACCAGCAGCGGTTCGACCGCTGTAAAAGCCGCTCAGGCCATCAAAGAAAAATATCCCGAGGCAAAGGTTATTCTCGCCACGCTCACGAAGGTTTTCGGCGGCCCCGAGAAGCTCGAAGGAATGGAAGATATTCTCTATGGAACAATGACCGACGAGAGATTCAGAGCAACCGAAGAAGAAATGCGGAACTATAATCTCCGGAAAGGGGTTACGATTTTTCCCTGGGAGGACGCAGATGATGAGTTATCGGACATCAACGGGCATCAGGAGTAAATTACCATGATCGATTTTCTTACCAGCTCCTTCCTCGAATGGATTCCGCGAATATTTTCATGGGTACTATTCCTCTTTGCCGCGTTCTTCTACTTCAAGTATCGCGGCGAGAGGGAAGCGGAAAGAAAAAAGCGTTTTCGCACGCTTGTGGTGGTGAGCATCGTCTTTGCGGTGCTCTACGCGGGATTTCTTACCTGGGGTCAGCATTACGTGTGGTCCGAGGACAGTGTTGCAAAATCATTTCTTACGATACCCCTCCATAGTGTTCCCGTACCGCTTGTGGAGGCGTTTCCCTCGGTATTCCAAGCATCCTACGGTTACTTCATTTTTTACTCGCTCCAGCGTTTTTGGTTCCCGGCTGTCTTGAACATCTTGGTCGCGGTTGTATTTTTCTGGTTTCTCAAAATACTCAAGAGCCATAACGGG
>JAJYXD010000004.1 GCA_021791135.1 bacterium
TGAGCACACGTTCCGCTCGTATTATTCACGCATGGATTGGTGAGCGTAGGATCGCACGCCGTTCCCGATCGATATGAACACCAGCCTACGTACTCCGGTGAAAGCACCGGTCCCGTGGTCTGCGCGTTCACCGGGAGCGCCGGATAGGCCTGATTTCCGCCAGCAGATATCACAAATCCGTTCGTGTTTACCGAAGACCAGGTATCGGTCGATCCCGGGGCGGTCTTGTCGATGTCATACGGAGATTGGCACGATGTTATGGTATTTGCATTTACGGAAAGATCAGTCGCTTTTGCACATAATGTCCACGCTCCTTCCGCCGTTTGGGAGAGCGCCGTCCCATTCGTGAAACTCGTAACAGGCGTACAAGAAGCTCCCGTTGTCCAACAATACAGTGTGGAGGATATTCCGGAATATGCGTCCGATGCGGTTACCGTTACGTTTACGTTTGCGTTTCCCCACGGAGTCGCATTAAGATCTGGACTCGTGTAGGAGGTTTGTGTCGGACTGAATGAAATATTCGGCGGAGTCGTATCTGCGGTCGTCGATGCGGTCGCGAGAGCGGCTCCGGACGTTCCCGCGGCGTTCGACGCGGTAAGCGAATAAGAATAGCTCGTGCTCGGACTTAACCCCGTATCGCTATAGCTCGTGCTCCCCCCCGAATAGATCGTACCGCCTCCGGTGCGGGCCAACGTATACGAAGTTGCTCCCGAGGCCGCGGTCCACGAAAGATTGATTTGAATAGGAGAAGCCGCGGTTCCCGTAAAACCGGTCGGAGTGGGGGGAATTGTGGTGCATATAGTCGAGGTTGCGGAATTAGAAGAATAGTACGTCCTCCCATTCGTATTCGCATATGCATCCACATAAAAATTATAAGGCGTGCCAGCACTAAGCCCGGATGCCGTTCCCGATGCCGATGCCGCGGCTACGGTGCCTCTAAGCGGCCCGCCGCCGCTATGAATCTCGAATCCGCTCTCCGTATAAGGGGTATTTCTTGTCCACGTAACGGTCGCTGTCGTCTGGCTTGTACATGTCGCCGTGCCGATAGTCGGCGTTCCGGGCGTGCACTGGTCCGTAGATGCCGCGGAAGTATTCGAATTTCCGGAATTCCCGCCTCCATTATATGCGACCGCATAATATGTTCCTCCGCCATTACAGGAAAGCCCCACATCGGAATAACTCGTCGCCGCGGTTGCTCCGATGTACGACCCGTTCTTGTAAAGGTAATATCCAGTCGCGCCGCTTGACGCTGTCCACGAGAGATTATTTTGAGTCTGTGAAGCAGGGGTTGCGGTAAATCCGGTAGGCGCCGCCGGAGCGCAGGCAGTTGTTGCTCCCGATCCGGAAGCTGTGCACCCGTAGTTCGAACATACATAGTAGCTGTAGGTGGTGCCGCACGATAGTCCGGAGTCGGTGTATCCCGATCCGGAGCCCACGGTGGCGATATACGAATTATTCCTGTATACGGTCTGACTCGTAACTCCCGCATAACTTGTTGACCACGACACGTAAAGCGAGGAGGCGGTCGGGGAACTGACGGAAGTGGAATCCACGGGCCCTCCTCCGTAAACGAGCGCGCGAGCGAGATTCGCATACAGCAAAGCGCTTGCGGCCCCCGCCACGAGTATTCCGAAGAAAGACAGGAAGAGAAATATGTTGCGGAGTTTCATACTGCCGTGCTTTTTTATATTTCAGCTTTCCTTATAGTATACCACATCTTCCCGAATTATACCTTCTTGTAGAGGTAGATAAACACGCGCGGGGAAGCGTAGAGCTCCTTCAAAAACTGGCAGGACTGGGGACTCTTCGCATAAATAAGGTCCCCCTTGAGGCGGATAATGGATTCTTCTTTCTTCCTGCAATCCGGCTCTTCCGCGGCAAGTATGTCCCGCGGATCGATCGCCGCGGCCGCGTTTTGCGCGGTAAGGAAAGAAATCTTGGACTTCATGCGGGTAAAGGGAGTGATGAGAGTGCCCACCGCCTGATTCGCGACTACCGTCATGTTCCCGAACTCTTCACGATGCTTGACAAGCCACGCCATGGCGGTGAGATCCTCCTGCTCTACAAGGTGGTACAGAAGCGTTCCGTTCGGCAAAGCGAAATATCCGGAAAAGAGGAGAAATCCGAAACAGAGAAGAAAGAGGATCCCGACGGCTCTCTTCCGTGGCAAGGAGATGCGTTTCGCGTACCGAGATTCCCGAAACTCGTCGAAAAGAAGGGAAACACCCGAAGAAGCGAGTACGGCCGCGAGAATACCAAGAGCATAGAAGGCCCGCTGATGAAACAAGAGAAAAGAAACGCCGAGTACGTGCGCCAGAAGAACGTTGAGAACTCCGAGGAGCGCTCCGAAACACACCACTCGCTTCCACGGTTCTTTTTTTATCCCAATGCATCCCACTGCCGCCGCGAAAAGAAGAATAAGAGGAACGGTATCGAAAAGACCGCTTCCCGAAGAGAGATGGAGCGTCGCCGCGCGCGGGACAAAGAACGCCTGGATGACGGGCGGGGGAAGCGACGGGTTTACTATCCAGTATTCGCGGTACGGACTT
>JAJYXD010000057.1 GCA_021791135.1 bacterium
TCTTGCCGCGCCGTAGGCGCGGCATCATTCGGGATTTCGTTCAAAAAAGGTTCGAGCTTCGTTCAGTAATTGCGAGTTTGTGCAATTCCTTAATTTCCAAGGATAAGCGAGCAGCGGTTGTCTGAGCGGAACTTTCTGCTGACGAGAGGGGAGAATAAGCCATTAACTCCCGCTTTTTCTATGCTACAATAGAGGCATCATGCAGGTAGCAGTCCCCTCAATCTTCAGAAAAAAGCCTCTTCTTGTTCTTTCCGGTTTGAGCGGAATCGCCATTCTGGGCAGTTTGATCCTCGCTTTCTCGAAACTAAAAGGGCTTTCGTACCCGCTCGTGCTTCATTTCGACATCTTTCGGGGCGTCGATTTTCTCGGAGATACGACGGACTTTTGGGGGATCTGGCTCGGAGGATTCGCCTGCATCGTCCTTAATTTTCTCCTCGGTGAAGTAATGTTCAAAAAAGAAAGGGTACTTTCTTACGTTTTCCTTGCCGTAAATCTTCTTCTCGCTCTTCTTCTTTTCATTATTACCGCGATCGTCATCGGCGCAAACTAACCATGGAACCATTTTCCATCATCGTACTCGTAGTAGGACTCGTCATGCTGGGAGTGCTGTTCTTTTTGGTCTCGCTCGTCAGGAAATTGAACGAACCGAAGGACAACCAGGGGCTCACAATGCTCCAAAATCAGATTAACGAGATTACGAGAACGCTCGACACGAAACTGGGGGAGTCGACAACGAGAATGCTCCAGCAGTCAGATAGAAATACGAAAATTATTCAAGAGATCACCGAGCGCATCACGAAACTTGATGAAACGAACCGACAGGTCGTGAGCTTTGCCGATCAATTGCAGTCGCTCCAGGACATCCTCAAGAATCCGAAACAGCGCGGCGTCCTGGGGGAGTATTATCTTGAGACACTTTTAAAGAACGTCCTTCCTCCGGGAAGCTATCAAATGCAGTACCCGTTCAAGGACGGGACGATCGTGGACGCAGTCGTTTTCGTAAAAGACAAGATTATTCCCATCGATTCGAAATTCTCGCTCGAAAATTACAACCGGCTTGCGGAAGAGCGCGATCCCGTGGAACGCGATCGGCTCGAAAAACTCTTTAAAACGGATTTGAAGAATCGCATCGATGAGACCGCGAAATATGTGAAGCCGGAGGAAAATACAATGGACTTTGCGTTTATGTTCATCCCGCACGAGGCCATCTACTACGATCTTCTCATCGCCCAAGTGGGAGCGGTAAAAGTGAATACGCGCGATCTCATCGAGTACGCCTTTAAGGAGCGGCATGTGATCATCGTTTCACCCACATCGTTTCTCGCATACCTCCAGACCGTACTCCAGGGACTAAAAGCACTCCAGATAGAGGAGTCGGCGAAGGAGATACGAAAACGAGTGGAAGAACTCGGTAAACATCTCGGCAGTTATGATGCCTACTTCAAAAAAATCGGCGTGCATCTCGGCACGACCGTGAATATGTATAACAGCGCAAGCAAGGAACTCGGAAAAATAGATAAGGATGTGCTTCGCATCACGGGAGAGGCGATTCATATAGAACCGTCTTCCCTGGAAGCACCGACGGAAGAGAGCGATGAATAAAAAAGAATCATTTTTTTCTTTCTATAGCGCCTTGCATCGTCCTTTCACGATTCTTGAACTCGCATCATATTTGAACGGAGTGGGGAACTCGGTACGCACCATCGAGGAGGGAACCGAGAAAAACCGACTCGTTGAGGAGAATGGATTTTTTATCTCCGCCCAACACACGAAAGGGTTCGGTATGATGCGGAGAAAACAGGATCTCCTGCTCGACGAGAAGTGGAAGCTGCTTTCGAGACAGGTGAGATGGTTCCGGTTCATTCCCTTCGTGGAGTTTGTCGTCGCAAGCGGATCAATGGCGATCGGCAACGTGAATCGCGACTCCGATTTCGATGTGCTCGTCGGCGTAAGAAAAGGAAGGATATTCACGACACGCTATCTCATTAATTTCGTCTTTTCCGTACTCCGATCGAGACGTCTCGATGATCACGAAGGAACAAATCCCGACAAGCTTTGTTTCAACCACTTCGTAACCGAAGAGAGTTTTGCGAAAGAACCCTTTAACTTCTATCGCGCGGAGCTCTACCGGCATATGATTCCGATCTACGGCTCAAGGGAAGCGCTTGAGGCGTTCTTCGCCGCAAATGCATGGAGCGGTGCCTCACCCGAGAACAATATGCAAGATCTCCGATTTTGTGAACGGCAGCCGAACGCAATAAGAAGTTTTTTCTCGTTCGTTCTTGGCGGAAAATTCGGGGACAGTATCGAGAGAAAAATAATGGAGCCAATCGCCCGAAAACGTCTCGGAGCATACATCACCGGTAAAGCGCAAAAGGGGAGAGTGATAGTCTCGGAAGAGGAACTGGAATTTCACTTCAAGCTCCCTTACGAAGAACGTTTCATCTGTGCTCCCACGTCGTCCGCCTCTCTGGCGGACTCCTGGGACGATTGATTTTCTAAGCTCGTTCCTCGCCAAGAAAATCTAAGGGTAAGAT
>JAJYXD010000059.1 GCA_021791135.1 bacterium
TTTGCTAGAATGACTTTTTTACATTTCAGAAATACCAGGAGTTTTGCGAGAAAACGACCGTATATCCCGAACACGGGAAAAATCTCATCTACCCCACGCTCGGTCTCGTGGGAGAAGCGGGGGAGGTTGCGGAGAAGGTAAAAAAACTCATTAGAGATAAGAATAATGTGCTTGATGAGGCGGCGCGAAGGGAGATTGCGAAAGAAGTAGGCGATGTCATCTGGTATATATGCAGATGCTCGGTTGAGCTTGGCTTTTCTTTTGAAGAGGTAGTTCAGATGAACCTCGAAAAACTGAACTCCCGTCTCGAACGGGAAAAACTCCACGGCGATGGTGACAACCGATAATAGTTATGACTGTTTCATTCGATCAATTCAAAGAGCTCGATTTGAGAATCGCGAAAATTCTCGAAGCGTCCCGTGTTGAAGGATCGGAGAAATTATTGAAGCTCTTGATTGATATGGGCGACGAAAAACGACAGCTTATTGCCGGAGTAGGGAAGGTGTACGAACCCGAATCACTTATCGGAAGAGAAATCGTGATTGTCGCGAATCTCGAACCGAGGACCATGATGAGATTCGAGAGTCAGGGGATGCTTCTCGCCGCGCACGACGAGAACGGAAACCCCGTGCTTTTGATGCCGGAAAAAGAAACACCGTCCGGAAGCAAAATAACGTAATGCCAAAATTCAAATACTAAATACCAAATCAATGACTAAATTAGTGATAAATTGTATTTGGAATTTGTAATTTGGATTTTGGATTTTCTCCTTATGTCTCGTCCCAAAATAGGTGCTCACGTATCCGCGGCAGGCGGACTCTCTACGGCATTCGGTCGGGCGAAGGAAATCGGCGCCGAGTGTATCCAGATATTCGGATCGACACCCCGCTCGTGGAGTGTGAAGCTTCCAAGTGCGGAGGAGGCGCGGAGGTTCAAAGAGACCGGAAAGAAAGCTCATATCGATCCGGTATATCTTCACGCGCCGTATCTCATAAATCTCGGGAGCGGTGAGAAGCGTCTTTTTGGAGCGTCTCAAGCATCCCTGAAAGGCCATCTGAAGATTGCGGAGATGCTCGGCGCGAAGGGGGTAATCTTTCATGTCGGTTCTGCGAAGGGAAGCACGAAAGAAAAAGCGATTCCCCAGATTGCGTCTTCTTTGAAAACGATTCTCAAGGAAATTCCAGGGAAAAGTTTTCTGATTCTCGAAAATGCGGCGGGAGGAGGGGATAAGATAGGAGCGATGTCGGGAGAAGTAGCCGACATCTTAAAACGGGTGGGAAGCTCGCGGGTGAAGGTATGTCTCGATACCGCGCACGCATTTGAGGCGGGGATTATCTCCGCGTACGCTTCTTCCGAGATCTCGAAGTTATGCGAAGAATGGGATAAAACCGTAGGATTGGAGCGGATTGTTGCACTACATGCAAATGACTCGAAAACAGCGTATAATTCACATAACGATCGCCACGAGAATATCGGCGAGGGATGTATCGGACTTGCCGGATTTAAGGCACTTGCGAAAGAACAACGTCTTTGGAACAAGGATTGGATTCTCGAGGTTCCCGGGGTGAATCATGAAGGCCCGAATAAAGAGAATGTCGATCGCTTAAAATCATGCTTTTCTTAAGTTTTATTATCCGTCCCGCACCGCATTCCTCCTCAGCTCGGGCGCTCCGGGCCGCCTGGCCAAGTCTTCCCCTCGTTCGGAGGAACGCGGTGCGGAACTAAAAAGGAAACATATTAAAATCTCACACTTTCAAGCGATCTGCGAGAAAGTGGGGAACAAAAAAATGAAACTATTCGTAACCGTAAAGCCTAAAGCGAAAAAGAAAAGTGTCGCGAAGATCGACAGGACCCACTACGTGGTTGCGGTGACGGTCCCGCCGGAAGGGGGAAAAGCGAATATTGCGGTGCGAGACGTACTTGCCGAATTTCTGGATGTTCCGAAATCGAGGATCGTACTTTCATCGGGTGAAAAATCAAAAGAAAAAACATTCGAAATTTTATGAGTTTCAAGGAGCGGGTGCTGGGGGTGGTAAAGAAAATACCGAAAGGTACGACCGCGAGTTATAGAGAGGTCGCCGAAGCCGCCGGAAGACCTGGGGCATATCGTGCGGTAGGAACGATTCTCAAAGGAAACGATAACCCGGCGATACCGTGTCACAGAGTTATTCATGCCGACGGATCGCTCGGCGGTTATAACGGAATGAAAGGGAAAAAAGAAAAACTGCTTCGCAAGGAGGGCGCATTATTGCCGGACGGGACATGGAGGAAGATCGGAAGAAAATAGCGATTGTGATAGTTTAAAAACGAAGAATGCTCTCGGGGAGCATTCTTCGTTTTTATTGTGCCGAGGGAGGGACTTGAACCCTCACGACCTTGCGATCACAGGATTTTGAGTCCTGCGCGTCTGCCAGTTCCGCCACCTCGGCATTCCGAAATGCTCCGTTGATGGTGCCACAAAAAAGCCGTATAGTAAATACGATGGCAAGAGTAATTGCGGTATGTAATCAGAAGGGCGGAGTGGGAAAAACCACGACCGCTATGAATCTTGCGGCCTATCTCGCGATGCTCGGGAAGCGGGTGCTTCTCATCGATTTCGATCCGCAGTATAACGCGACCTCGGGGCTCGGCGTCGAACACGCGCCGGATGAGACGATCTACCACGTACTTTTGGGAGGTCAGGCGCACGAACGCGCGATCAGGCGAAGTTATCTCGCGAATCTCGAGGTGATACCGGCGTCTCCCGATCTTGCGGGAGCTCTCATCGAACTTGTGAATCTTCCCGAGCGCGAATGGTATTTAAATCGTTTCGTAACGAAGATCCGCGATTGGTATGATTTCATTTTTATCGATCTCGGCCCGAGCTTAAATCTTCTTACGGTGAACGGGCTTCTCGCCGCCGATGAGGTGTTGATTCCCGTGCAGTGCGAGTATTACAGTTTGGAGGGCTTAACCCAGCTTCTTCAGAGCATAGAGCTTATCAAAAACAATCTGGGACATACGCTCACCTCGATAAACGCATTGATTACCATGTACGATAAGAGGGAAAAACTTTCCCGCGAGATCGCGCGCGAGGTTCGCCGCCGCTTTCCGTATCGCGTATACGAAGCGGAGATCCCGCGATCGGTAAGCTTGGCGGAAGCGCCGAGTTACCAAAAACCGATCATGCTCTACGCGCCGCAGAGTCCTGGCGCGATCGCGTATGAACGGCTCGCGGAAGAAATCCTCGGCATGGGGATTGAGAAAGTGATGGGAACACATTCTCCGATGCGTCCCGTGGAGCGGAAACTCGCACCGCTTGAAAATGAGGTGCGGCTCCTGAATGAGGAGTTGGAGATGCTGGAAGAGCCGCCGTTCGAGTTGCCGCTCGACGCACCACACATCTTCGGCCCGTCTTTTGGGGAGAGGATTTAGGGATTGATCCCGTTAGAGACAGCCCGCCCCCACGGGGCCCTTCGGGCGCGCAAAGCGCGGGCGTGGTCTCTAACGGGATTGACACCAAGAAAGGGGATGATATGATTTTTTCGGTTCATTGTGGTGCGGATGTAGGTGCGGACTGCGGACATTCGTGTACGGCCGTTACGGGTGTACGTAATCGGCTTGCAGTCAATCCATCGCGGACTAGCGTATATACGTTTGCTAAAACAGAGGAATGCCTGAATCTCGGTAACGAACGTTTCTCTACTTCATATTTCGAGTTGCTCTTTGTTTATTATATTTATACATTGTCCTCGAAATTTCTTTTGAAGGAACGGAATGCAGTTACAGAGGCTTACGCGCCTCTGTTTTGGCTTTTTATAAGGAGACTGATATACTTTTTTTATGTCTACAGGTCAGGGACTTTCTTCGCTTATTCCCAAGAAAGGGGACGGGGAGCAACAACATGAAGTGAAAACGAAGGCGCATGATGCGCCGCATGTCGTGTATTCGGAATCGAAGAAGGAAGAGCCGCAGAAGGAAAAACCGCGGCAGCACGAGTCGATTTTTCAGATCGAAGTTGAAAAGATAGTACCAAATCCGCTCCAGCCGCGTCACGAGTTCAATGAGGAGGGAATAGACGAGTTGGTGCAGTCGATTCGGGAGTTTGGCATCATCCAGCCGCTTGTCGTCTCGAAGGTGACCGAAGAAACCGAACTCGGCACTCGCGTGTTCTACGAGCTTATTGCGGGCGAGCGTCGTCTCCGGGCCGCGAAGAAGCTCGGGCTTGCCCAGGTACCGGCGATCGTGCGTCTCGTGGATCTGAACCGATCGAAACTTGAGATGGCGCTTATCGAAAACCTCCAACGGCGCGATTTGAACTCAATGGAAGCGGCCAGAGCGTATGCTCGTCTTGCGGAGGAGTTCGGGCTTACCCAGCGCGAAATCGCGATCAAAGTGGGAAAAAGCAGGGAGACGATCGCAAACACCCTTCGTCTTTTGGGACTCCCTTCGGACATACAGCGAGCGCTTGAGGAAGGAAGAGTAAACGAATCACAGGGACGGTTCCTTCTGGGACTCGCTGATCCAGGAATTCAAAGGAAGGCCTTTCAGGACATTCTGGAAGGGAAGAAGGAGACTCGTGTTACCGGTTTGAAAAAAGAAGCGGCGAAAGCGCCCGCGAATCCCGAGGACTCCTACTGGGGAAAACGATTTGAAGAAGGATTGGGAATGCCCGTGAGTGTCCAGAAAAAAGGAGCAAAAGGAAAGATCACCATCTCGTTTTATTCCGAGGAGGATTGGAACAAACTCTCCGAGAAACTGCTTGGAGAGGAAAGAGAGTAGAAAGAACTCCCTCTCTCTTTCGTAACCAGAAAGCTCCGCTCGTATAGATTCTCCTCGTTCGTCCTTGAATATTGAGGGGTTCCACAACTCAACCTTATGGGATTCGAACAGTGTGGAACACCCTCATATTCTTCGTCCTTACTCGGGAATCTATCTACTCGCTCCGCTATGCTTCCGAAAGAGAGAAGGAGTTCTTTTTTAATTATTATTGTGAGGTTTGTAAAAGAAAAAGTGACGACAAGCACCGCATTTCTCCGAACGAGGGTAAGACTTGGCCGAGCGGCCCGGAGCGCCCGAGCTGAGGAGAGATGCTGCGAGGAGTTTTCATTGCACAAACCGGTGGCTTACCTCCCGGGTGCCCGCGATTTTTTTAAACTTCAAAAGAAGTTTCTCTATTTTTTGCTGTGGGAGTATACCGCAGTGAATCGTGATGGTTGAAAACTTCATCCTGTGATCGATCTGGCTGGAGAGCGAGAGGATGTTGATCTTCGAATTTGCGAAGATCGAAGTAACATCTTTCAAATATCCCGGCCTGTCTGCGCTCATGATCTTGAACTCGACGGCGGTGGGACCGGTTTTCCTCCGAAGCATTTTCCGTCCGGCATTCAGGGCGTTTCTGATGTGTTTTTTCGCGCCAACCGTTTTCACGATCGAAAGCCAGCTCTCCGAGGGTTTCTTTCCGCGTTGCGTGATAATCTCTACGACATCGCCCGAATGCAGTTCGTATTCCAAAGGAACGATCCTCCCGTTCACTTTCGCGCCGACGCATTGATCGCCGACATCACTGTGGATGCGATATGCGAAATCGATCGGCGTCGCTCCTACGGTGAGATCAATGATATCGTTCTCCGGCGTGAGCACAAAAACTCTGTCCTTGAAGAAATTCGTTTTTAGATCCTCGAGAAATTCTGGTTCTCCTGTGAAGTTTTTTTGCCAGTTCTGCAGTTGGGAAACCCAGGCAAGCTCCTTCTTGTCTTCGACTCCTTTCCACTTTGCCTTTCTTTTTTTTGAGTTTTTGACCTCCTCGTACGCCCAGTGCGCTGCAATGCCGAGCTCATTCTCTTCATGCATCTCCTCGGTTCTGATCTGGACCTCGAGAATGCGGTTATCGACACAGAATACGGTGGTATGCAAACTGCGGTAGCCGTTCGCTTTCGGACGCGCGATATAGTCCTTGAACCGGTTCGGAAACGGCTGCCAGAGCTGATGTACGACGCCGAGTGCCGCATAACACTCCGTGACCGTCTTGGTGACGATGCGGAGCGCGACAAGATCGTAGATCTTCGAAAAATCCATGTCGTAGCGAAGCAACTTCCGATATAAGCTGAAGTATCGTTTTGCGCGTGAATCGACATTCACGGGATGAATGCCGTTTTTCTCGAGTTCTTTCGTGATGATGGGTACGACTTTTTTCGCGTATTCCTGCCGTTCGGTATAGTCGTTTTTTGTTTCTTTAAGAAGCCACTTGTACTCTTCGGGGTGCACGTAGGGGAATGCGAGATCGTCGAGCTCGCCGCTCAAGCGCTGCATGCCGAGACGATAGGCGAGGGGAGCATAAATCTCCATCGTTTCCCACGCGAATCTTTGCTGTCGTTCTTTCGGGAGATGCTCGAGCGTCTGCATGTTATGAAGACGATCCGCAAGCTTGATAATGAGTATCCGGAGATCTTCACAAAACGAGATGATGAATTTGCGCAGGTTCTCGACGTCCGGATCCGAAGGGTATTGGAAATGCTCCAGCTTCGTAAGACCCTCGACGAGGAATGCTACCTCGTCGCCGAAATTTTTCTTAATGTCCTGGATCGTAAATCCGGTGTCTTCGACGACGTCATGAAGGAGCGCCGCGGCGACTGAGGCATCCCCCAGACGCCACTCGAAACAGGTTTTTCCGACCTCAAGACAATGGCTCACGTACGGATCGCCGTTCATGCGTTCCTCGTCTTTGTGCGCCTCAAGCGCGAACGCATACGCTTTGTGAATGATGCTTTCTTTCGGTAGTTCTTGGAGCCACTCGGTTGCCATATGCTTTATATTTTAGAACCGTCCCTTTCTGTTTACTAGGTGAGGGTTGACCCCGTTAGAAACAGCCCGCCCCCATGGGGCCCTTTGGGCGCACAAGCGCGGGCGTGGTTTCTAACGGGGTTGACACCATTCGGTTCGTGCATACAATACTATCTGTTAGCAGTGAGAGGTCGGCATTGCTAGTATTACAAAACAACAAATGAAATTAAAACCATTATCGAATCACGTGCTCATCGAGCTTATCGAGGAAGAGCACAAAACCACGAAGTCGGGGATAGTACTTCCCGATACCGTGGAAAAGAAGGAACAAACAAGGGGCGTAATCGTCGAAGTCGGTCCGGGAAAGGTACAGAACGGCACGCGCATCCCGCTTGAAGTGAAGGCGGGCGACAAAGTGCTCTTCAACAAGCCCTGGGGCGAGGATAAAAAGATCGAAGAAGACGGAAAGGTCTATTTTCTCGCTGATGAGGACGACATCTTGGCGGTAATAGAATAACTTATATTTACTCATGGCAAAACAAATCAAGTTTAACGAAGAAGCGCGGGTAGCGCTTAAAAAAGGAATCGACATGCTCGCTGCGGCGGTCAAGATGACGCTTGGTCCCCGCGGGCGCGCCGTCGTAATCGAGAAAGGATATGGCGCTCCGCAGGTCACCTTCGACGGCGTGACGGTCGCGAAGGAAATCGAGCTTGAAGGAAAGTACGAAAATCTCGGCGCCGAGTTTATCAAACAGGCGGCGGACAAGACGAACGATAACGTGGGGGACGGTACCACCACCTCGGTGGTCTTAACGCATGCCCTGATCGAAGAAGGAGAAAAAGTCATTCGCGAGAAGGGATTCAACGTGATTCAGCTTGCTGAAGGATTGAAGAGCGAAAGTGAATCGATTATCAGGGCACTTGAGGCGCAGAAAGAAGAAATCAACGATAACAAGAAGATCGAAGAAGTAGCCACACTGTCGTCGAAAGACGCGCAGATCGGCAAACTTATCGCCGAGGTGATGGCGAAGGTCGGAAAAGAGGGCGTCGTGACAGTCGAGGACTCGAACACGCTCGGCAACTCGTATGAGATGGTCGAGGGTATGGAGTTCGATAAAGGATATGTCTCGGGCTACATGGTCACGAATCAGGAGAAGATGGAAGCCGAGCTTGAGGATCCGTACGTGCTCGTCACCGACAAGAAGATCTCGTCGATTAACGAGCTACTTCCGCTCTTGGAAAAAGTGCTTCAGAGCGGCAAAAAAGAACTCTTCATCGTCGCGGACGACGTGGACGGTGAGGCGCTGGCAACACTGGTGGTGAACAAGATTCGCGGAATCGTAAACGTGCTCGCGGTCAAAGCGCCCGGATTCGGCGACAGGAAGAAAGAAATGCTGCAGGATATCGCGATCGTGACGGGAGCCGATCTTATATCCGAGGATTTGGGAAAGAAGTTTGAGAATGTGGGAATCGAGGACTTGGGACATGCGCATCGCGTGATCGCGACAAAAGATACGACGACGATCGTGAGCGGAAAGGGAGATAAGAAAGCGATCGAAGACAGAGTCGCGCAGATTAAGGCGCAGATTAAAAAAACCGAATCGGACTTCGACAAGGAGAAATTGCAGGAACGTCTCGGCAAACTCGCGGGAGGCGTTGCAGTCATCAAAGTCGGTGCGCCGACGGAGTCCGCGCAGAAAGAACTGAAGCAACGCGTCGATGATGCGGTTGCCGCGACTCGCGCCGCGATGGAGGAAGGCATCGTGCCCGGAGGCGGTATCGCGCTCTTGAATGTTTATCAGACGAAATTGCAGGAACTCTCAAAGAAGAGCGACGGTATCGAAAAAGATACGATCGGAATTTTACTTGCCGCCTTGAAGTCGCCGCTCTCGGCAATCGTCGAGAACAGCGGTGAATCGGCAAAAGTGGTGATCGAGGAACTTCTTTCGAAGAAGAAAGGAACGAATGACGCGTGGGTCGGCTTCAATGCCGCGACGAACAAGATTTCGGATCTGAAGGAAGCGGGAATCATCGATCCTCTGAAAGTAACGAAAACCGCGTGGAGAAACGCGATCTCGGTTGCCGCGAACTATCTTACGATCGGTGCCGCGATTACGGAGATTCCTGAGAAGAAGAAAGAAATGCCCGGCATGCCGGAGATGGGTTATTAATTTCTGCGCTGCATTTCTCTTCACTCGGGCGCTCCGGGCCGCTTGGCCAAGTCTTACCCTCGTTCAGAGAAACACAGCGCAGAAGAGGGGGAGGAGTTGTAACGACGGAGGCTGGGCTTCCTAACGGAGGCCCAGCCTCAAAATATTAAAGTTGATAAAGAAGCTGTCCTAAGCGGAGCTTTGTGCTAATCGAGGGGAGAAAGGGAACGGGCGCTCTTTCTCTTATTTTAGTTTCGCGAAGTAGTCTCTAAGTTCCTGTTCTTTTTTCTCGATCTCGGACTGGGTGTCGCGGCGGGCGAAGGTGTAATCCTGCATGTCCGCCAGGATGAACTTGCCGAGAAGGGGATACGCGTTCCGGATGAATTTTACCTTCTCTTGTTCTATTCTTCGGTAGTCGGGATGTCCCGTAGGAATGGTGCGAAGCTCGGATTCCCACATGAATGCGCGCATATTCTGGCGCTGAAGGAAACGCAGGCGATGAGCGAGCGTCACGGCATACTGTGCGAGAACAGGGTCTTTCGATTCTATCTTATAGAACACCTTCTCCACGTTTTCAATTGCGCCATGGAACTTGTCGTCCAACTTCGCCTCGATAAGTTCTTCGGGAAGGTGATAGCCGCGATGCACGCTGAAGCGCTGGCGCATCTGGGTCTGCATCCTGTGCCGATGAATGTCCCGCCACGCGCCGATATTCATCGTAATCTCGAAGGCGACATTCGCCATCTCGAATGCCCGGGGAATCTTGTACCAGCGGGCCGTGCGTCCTCGTATGGCGCGCGCGAGAAGTTGTTCTTTTTCCTCCCCGGAAAGTTTTGCGATTTTTCCCAGTATCTTGTCGAACGGTTCGTGCGTCTCGGGATAAAGAAGTGCGGCGAGGATTTTATTTTCTCCGTCCTTGTCGTATTCCACCAGTTTCACTCCCCATTCCGATTTATCCACGTGCGCGTCGAGCTTGAGTTCCTCTGCGATTTCGCGGATACGCCCACCGCGTCCGGAAAGGTACTCCTGGTATTCTTTCGAGGCGTCGCTTTCGAGACGGCGCAAAAATGCGGGCACGACATGCGTGAGTTCATGGAGCGCCGCGTCGGCCGCCCAGCGGATTTCTCCCAGAGGATGTTTCAAGGATCGGGAAAGCGCGTATTCAAGCGCCTGGCCGTTCGCGAAGAAGACAACCTGACTCAACGCCGCCGTGGGAAGAAGTCCGCGGAGCGTGTCGAATGCCTTCGTTTTCAAAACCAGTTCTTTTTCGTCGGGATGTTTCTTTTTCAAAAATTCGAGGAACTCCCTGCCGAGCGATGCATACGTATCGAAGAGGTTGTCCATCGCGGCGCGGTACTCGTCCATGAGTCCCATCTCGGCGAGCGTCGGATCGGCGTAATACATGTACTGCCCGTTGATTTTCGTGGAGTAGTCCAAATAACGGGTCGATTTTTCGAGCGGCGCGATGCCGACGCGCATATCCTCAAAATGTTTGATAGCGATCTGGGAAATACCGGAAAAGAGAAGATGCGTGCCCGCCATCTGGGCGATCGAGTCGTCTCCGTACTGGGCGAGCCATTTGATATAGAACTCGCGTCCTTTCGGGTTTGAAAAGATAAGTTCGAGAGGATACTTATGTAAAAACTCGACGAACGCACCCAGTGCCTCGCTGTATTCGCTCTTATCGGCGAGGAAGGGCTTTATGAATTCGTTCAAGAATATCGTTCGCAGGTCTTCTTTGGCGCGGCTCGTTCTGGAACACAAGGCGCCGATCATCTCGGGCGGCAGGAAGGGGACCACGAATACCGATCGCTCCAGATTGGTGAAGAACGGTTCGATCTGGTACTTCTCTTCAGATGAGAGATTGAGCTCCGCGAAGAGAGGAGCGAACTTCTTGAGATTTTCTTCGGACATCGCATTTATTATAACCTTCTTGTCAATTCAGGGAATCTTGACTTTCATGTTTTTTTGAGTCATTGTATTCGTTCAAGAACCGCACATTATCATACCCCCTCCAATTATACCCTTTTCGAGGTGTGGGGTATTCATATTTCTTTATTTTTGCTATACTAACGGTATGTCCATAGGAACAATTATTCTTTTAGTAGTCGTCGTTATCGTGTTGTGGGTCATCGGAGCGTTTAACGGTCTCATCTCCCGCAAGAACAGGGTCGCGGAGGCGTGGTCGGATATCGAGGTGCAGTTGAAGCGCCGGTACGATCTTATCCCGAACCTTATCGAGACCGTGAAGGGGTATGCGACACACGAGAAGACGATCTTGGAAAACGTGACGAAGGCGCGCACTGCGGCGATGTCGACGGAAGATCCGAAGGCGAAACTCCAGGCGGAAAACCAGCTCTCGCAGACTTTGAAGTCGCTCTTTGCGGTTGCGGAAAACTATCCTCAGCTCAAGGCGAACGAGAACTTCGGGAAACTGCAGGACGAACTTACGGATACCGAAGACAAGATTCAGGCGGCGCGACGTTTCTATAACGGCAACGTCCGCGACTATAATACCGCGATCGAAGTATTTCCGAGGAACATTATTGCAAAGATGTTCGGCTTCGGACAGAAAGAGTTATTCGATGTCGATAACGACACCGAGCGCCAGCCCGTGAAGGTAAAGTTTTAAAAAGGTCGGTCGTTCTTGTGTATTTATAGGTGTACAATCGTATGAAAATAGAAGAATATATTGAACAGAGTCCTGTCCAAGTGGAACAACATGAAGAAGAAAAGATTGAATCGCTGTTGGATAATGTAAAAGAAAAATATCCATCGCTTGAGAAAATTTACGAAAGTGGAAAAACTACCCTCAAGTTACTCACCGCTATCGTTATGTTCGGTGTGGGGCCGAAATTATTTGCGCAAGAAAATCCAGAACGAGCGAGTGATTCATTTTGGAGTTCTGAAAACTTAGAAAAACTAAAAGAAGAAAATATCGAAACCGTTTACGGCAAACTCTCCGATTTTAAAATCTCGATCCCAAAAGAGAAGATAACGGCGTCGTTATCAAAAAAGGAGATAACACGCTTTGGCGAAGGGAATACAGGTTTGCCTGAGGGAGAATCGTCAGTATATGGTCAGATTCCTGATTCAGCGGGGGTAGTGGGAGATTTGGCTGTTGCTACATATTCTGGAATAGTTAGGAAGGAACAAATAAGAAGGACGGGAGATGGTAAAGAAAACGCAACTGCAGGAAAAATCTCCTCTTTTTCCACGGAGATAAGCAAGGAAAAAGTGGATGTGGACTCCAGCATAATAAAAATTCGAGATGCAGAGGGAAGAGGAAAAACAAGAGAAGAGGCGTTGTTCGGAGCAATACATGAACTTGCAGAGCAGGGAACAATACAAGTAGACGTAATGAAAATGCTGGAGAGACACGAGGAAAAAACGCCAGGAAAAGAAAATGCAGATCAAGAAAACCTTTCAGTTATCTCGATAGCGGGACTTAATCGTCTTGATAATGTGAGAGTAATTTCAGAGAAAATAATAGAAGACGGAATTCATGTAATAACTGTGGAAGGCGGTGTAGTACGGACGCAAGATCAGTAAGAAATGTTTTAAGCCAGAATAAGCAATTCCCTGATTCTTGTTTTGTGCATTTGTGTCATGACTCTCTATACGCAAGCATCATCGAACGTCAGAAAAACGTGGGCGCTTCTCACGGGCTTCTTCGTGCTCATCATCGCTTTGGGATGGCTTTTCAGTTATGCCTATCGATCGCCCGACATTCTCGTATTCGCGGTCGCCTTGAGCATAGGGATGAGTATCACGAGTTACTGGTTTTCTGACAAGATCGTGCTCGCGACCGCCGGTGCGAAGCCGATTGAGAAGAAAGACAATCCCGAGCTCTATCGTATCGTCGAAAATCTTTCGATTGCGGCGGGACTTCCGACGCCGAAGCTCTACATCATTCCGGCTGCCGCACCAAATGCCTTCGCGACGGGAAGGAATAAGGAGCATGCGGTAGTGGCCGTAACACAGGGGCTTTTCCAAATTTTAAACAAACAAGAGCTTGAAGGAGTGCTCGCACACGAACTTTCGCACATTGGAAACAAGGACATGCTCGTCTCGACGGTGGTCGTCGTGCTTGTGGGGGTGATCTCGGTCTTAGCCGACTGGTTTATCCGCATGAGTTTCTTCGGCGGAAGACGCGATGACAGGGACTCGGGGGGGAATATCATGTTTTTCCTCGGAATCATAGGAGCAATTCTCGCGCCGATCGCGGCAACCCTGATCCAACTCGCGATCTCCCGGAAGCGCGAGTTTCTCGCGGACGCCTCGGGCGCGCTGCTTACCCGCTATCCCGACGGTCTCGCGAGTGCGTTGGAGAAAATTGCGAGAAATCAGAATCCGATGCCCGGCGCGTCATCCGCGACGGCACATCTCTACATCGAGAACCCCTTTAAAGCGGACAGGGGAACGGGAGATTCGAGAAAAACTCCTTGGATCGCTCGTCTCTTTATGACCCACCCTCCTGTTGAGGAACGAATAAAAGTTTTGCGTGAGATGTCGGTGTAATAATCTATCGAGGCCCGGCCTCGATAATTTTGTGGATAAGTGTTGATGAAAGCGGAAGATCCGAATAAAGAGAAATGTTCCGATTGCGGGCCGGTGCCGGTAGTACACTGGGTCGAGCGATGGTCTATCATCGTGGATTGGTTCTTTGCGCCTCTTTTCGGATGCATGGACTGGCTTTTGGGCGTTTTACGGCCGCTTCTATGTCTTTTTCCGTGGCAGTATCTTGGACTGCCGTTTTTTAAGTTTCTCGTTGCACTTCATCTCGGTACACTTCAGGACAAGGTGGACGAGAAAGATAACGCAAGGACGCGCGCCTTGTGGGAATCGGCAGAGAAACGCGGAATCGAGGTAAAAGAATTCCGTCTTCTCGGGAGACATCAGGCGGGATTTTTCTGGGCGCGGTGGAATGGAAAAGACACCTCGAGCATCACTGTATTTGAGGGATTGCCGCGTCCCTTCGGACTTTTCGACAAGTCGCTCGCGTGGATGGATAACAAAAGCTTAATAAAGAAAAAATTCTCCGCCACGGGAATTCCCGTTGCGCGAGGAGCTACCTGCACGAGGTTTTCCCAAGCGGCAAAAGTGTTTGAGGAGATAGGTGCTCCGGTGATCGTGAAGCCGCACATTGGTTCGCGGAGCAGGCATACCTTCGTACATATAATGTCGCTTTCCGATCTAAAGATGGCTTTCAAAAGCGCGAAACAACTTTCGCCGTGGGTGATTGTCGAGGAACAACTTGTGGGACACGTCTATCGCGGAACGATCGTGGACGGCAAGTGTCTAGGAATCGCGAGTCGTGAGCCGGCACATGTGATGGGGGACGGGAAGAAAACGATCCGCGAGCTTGTCGAGAAAGAGAACGAAAACCCCTTGCGCAAAAGATCGGA
>JAJYXD010000027.1 GCA_021791135.1 bacterium
GTTAGAAGCCGCGATCGCGCTTTGAATGGGATTACAAAAACAGTATAGTAATTAGTGTATGGGTCGTATAAAAATGCGCAGATTGTGAAGTTTGATCGCGATCTGCTTCTAGAGGGATTTATCCCGTTAGAGACAAAGAACCGCAAAAAGTATGAGTATCCTAAATCAGAGAAGAGTCGTACAAAAAATGAGCAACTAAAACATCACGGATGCACTCTATGAGCGCACCCTGTCTCTAACGGGATGAACAAATTCGGAAAAAGTTTTCTAGGAATCGTTACATTTCTCGTGCTCCTCGCGCTCGTGTTTTCTTTCTTCCTTACGCCGGCCGAAGAGACAAACTCGGTCTCGATCGGTGCGCTCGCTCAGGAGGTAGAGGGAGGCGCGGTGAAATCAATTGCGGTGAGCGGCGATACGCTGAACGTCGAATTTACGAACGGATCGAAAGCGACGTCGAAAAAAGAAGTCGAGACCGGCATCGTTGAGACGCTTAAAAACTACGGTGTCTCTTCGGAAGCGCTTCAGAAAGTTGATATAAGTGTCGCCGACGAGAGCGGCACTCGCTACTGGATGGGTATTCTTCTCCCGACGGTGCTTCCTATTCTCGCGATGATACTCATCTTCTGGTGGATTTTCAGGCAGGCGAAGACCGGCGCGAATCAGGCGTTTACGTTCGGGAAGGTGAATATAAAACTTTTCTCCCCGAATCGCGACAAGGTTACTTTCAAGGACGTTGCGGGGCTCAAGGAAACCAAAGAAGAACTCGAAGAGGTTGTGGATTTTCTGAAACACCCGAAGAAGTTTTTGGATATCGGCGCCCGGATTCCTCGCGGTGTGCTTCTTATGGGGGCGCCGGGTACGGGGAAGACGCTTCTCGCGCGCGCGACGGCAGGCGAGTCCAATGTCCCCTTCTTCCATCTCTCGGCTTCCGAGTTTGTCGAGATGTTCGTGGGCGTGGGCGCCTCGCGGGTGAGAGATCTCTTCCAGACGGCGAAACGCGCCGCGCCGTCCATTATATTTATCGACGAGATCGACGCGGTTGGCCGTGAGCGCGGAGCGGGCCTGGGAGGCGGACACGATGAGCGCGAACAGACTCTGAATCAGATCTTGGTCGAGATGGACGGCTTCGAACGCGACTCGAACGTCATCGTAATGGCGGCAACAAACCGCCCCGACATTCTTGATTCTGCGCTTCTTCGTCCCGGACGTTTCGATCGCCGCGTAGTGCTCGACATTCCCGATATAAAGGACAGGGAAGAAATTTTGAAAATTCACGCGAAAGGGAAACCGCTCGAGAAAAATCTCGATTTAAGAACCATCGCCGTCCGCACCCCGGGATTTGCGGGCGCCGATCTCGCAAATCTCATGAACGAAGCGGCGATTCTTGCGGCGCGGAACAACAAGAAAGAAGTCTCACAGCTTGATCTTATTAACTCCATCGAGAAGGTGATGCTCGGCCCGGCGCGGAAGAGCCGCACCATTTCCGACAACGAAAAGAAGATCACCGCATATCACGAAGCGGGGCACGCGCTCGTTGCCGCGGGACTCAAAGAAGCGGATCCAGTGCATAAGGTCTCGATCGTGAGTCGCGGCATGGCGGGCGGCTATACGCTGAAACTTCCTATCGAAGAGCGTCGTCTCAAAACAAAGACCGAATTTCTCGCCGATCTCGCGGTCTCGTTCGGCGGTTTTATCTCGGAATCGATCGTGTTCAAAGATGTGAGTACGGGATCGTCGAATGATCTGCGTCAGGCGACCGACATGGCACGCCGGCTCGTCACCGAATACGGCATGAGCGAGAAGCTTGGTCCGCGCACGTTCGGGAAGACCCAAGATCTCATTTTCCTCGGACGCGAACTCTCGGCGGAAAAAGATTACTCCGACACGACGGGAACACTGATCGACAGCGAGGTGAACGCATTCATCAAGAAATCGTTCGACGCGGCAAAGAAAATTATTACGACGCATCGGAACGTACTCGACAAGATTGCGAACGTGCTTATGGAAAAAGAGACGCTTGAGCAGGAGGAGTTCAATGCGATCATAAAGGGTTTCAACTTGAAAGAAGTGACACTGAAGGCATAAAGTAGAAACAGCCCTGGAGAATGATATGGGCCAGTAGCTTAGCGGCTAAAGCATCTAGCTTATACCTAGACGAGCGATGGTTCGAGTCCATCCTGGCCCACATTACTCAGCACTATTTCCATAGGTATCTGTTCTCGCGTCGCGTCCCTCATCACTCGGGCGCTCCGGGCCGCTTGGCCAAGTCCTACCCTCGTTCTGAGGAACGCGGCGCGGAACATAATAATTATTGGGGCGCTTAGCTCAGGCTTGCCCCGTTAGATTTGGGCACATAGCTCAGTGGTAGAGCGTCTCGTTTACACCGAGAAGGTCCAAGGTCCAATCCCTTGTGTGCCCACTGCCCAAATCTAACGGGGTGAAGTTAGAGCGTCGCATTTACACTGCGAAGGCCGGGGGTTCGAGCCCCTCAGCGCCCACCAAGTTCGAAATAGACCAACTACTCCCCCCTCCAGTAGGAGGTTCTTCTCTTCTCTCGCAAACGAGAAGAACTTCCGAGAAATCTTTGACAAGCCCCTCAATGAGGGAGTACTTTCTTTATATGTCGTTTATGTTCAATACTTCCTACGGTTTGCAGATCGATATACACCAGGTGGTGGGCGAGATTGTCGACTTCATTAAAAACAAACCGAAGGCGGAGTACAAGATAATTATCGGGAGTGACTCACTGCACTTGGAAGACAAGAGCGCCGACTTCGTAACGGCGATCGTGGTGCACCGCGTGGGAAACGGCGGCCGGTATTTCTACCGCCGCGCAAAGATGGGAAAATTCTACAACCTTCACGATCGCATTATTCAGGAGGTGCTTCTCTCGCTCGATGTGGCGAATGCGTTTATCACCGAAATGAAAGAAGTAACGAAACAACTGGCCGAAGAAGGAATCGCGGCAAAATGGGATTTTGAAATTCACGTGGATGTCGGAGAGCACGGCCCCACCAAGGCGCTTATTCAGGAGGTAGTAGGAATGGTGCGCGCGCACAACTTCGAACCGAAAACGAAACCGGAGAGTTATGCGGCGAGCAAGGTGGCAGATAAATACGTGTAGTAATCATGGATAGATTGGTTTTTGATATTGAGACGAAAAATTCGTTCGACGACGTCGGCGGGCGGGAAAACCTGAAAGATCTCGAGGTTTCGGTGGTGGCCGTGTATTCCTATGACGAGGACAAGTATTTTTCCTTTGAGGAACACGAGCTCCCCTCTCTCGGCGAGATGCTGAAACGTGCGAAACTGATTATCGGTTTTGCGAGCAAGCGATTCGACATCCCCGTTCTCGCGAAGTACTTCAATTTTAATGTCGCTTCGATCCCCCACTACGATATTCTTGAGGAAGTGGAGGGGAAGCTCGGCCGCCGTATCGGGCTCGGCATCCTTGCCGAGGCGAATGTCGGCGCGGGAAAGACCGGCCACGGCATGGAGGCGATCGATCTCTATCGGCGTGGAAAGATGGAAAAGCTTAAGGAATATTGCGTAAATGACGTGAAGATCACGAAAGCAATATTCGATCTCATACGGGAAAAAGGATATCTTTGGATTCCCGACAGAAACACTTCCCAAATGAAGAAACTTGAACTACCGTATAAAGAAGAAGAGTCGCCTCAGGGACAGTTACTATAACAACCATGGAGAAACTCGCAAAAAATAAGATCGTGCTCATTATAGTCGTCGTTATCGTGGGGGTGGGACTCGTTGCGGCGTACGTTCCCCTTCTTTTCATTCCCTCCGGGTATCAAGATCAGCCGCAGAATCAAAACCCGCAGCCGACGGTAGAAGCAAGTTCGACTCCCGCCGCTACGACCGCAACTTCCTCGAAAACGACACCCGATCCGTTCTCCGGCATCGGGGAAGAACAGAAATCACTGGACGATCTAGGAAATCTTCTGAATAAGTAATGATCGCCACGATCGCCACCGGATCACGGTGGTGATTTTTTTACGGTTGAGGTACATTAAGGAAAAGAAAAAATGAGAGACAAAGAAATACAACGGCTTATCGGGAAAGAGGCAAAGCGTCAGAATGATACGCTGAATCTCATCGCCTCCGAAAATTATGTTTCGAAAGACGTGCGCGAGGCGCTCGGAAGCGTCTTCGTAAATAAATATGCGGAAGGATATCCTCACGCCCGCTACTACGGCGGTAATATGTACATCGACGAAGTCGAGGAGCTTACCAAGAAGCGGGCGCTCAAACTTTTTTCTCTTTCTCCCAAGAAATGGAACGTAAACGTTCAGCCCTACTCCGGTTCTCCCGCGAACCTCGCGGTCCTTCATGCTTTGGTGCCGGTAGGAGAAAAAATAATGGGAATGTCGCTTGCAATGGGAGGGCACCTTACGCACGGACACAAGGTGAGCGTTACGGGAAAGCTCTGGAGACAGGTTCCTTATGGCGTAGACAGTAAGACGGGAGAGATCGATTACGGCGAGGTGATGCGAATTGCGAAGAAGGAACAACCGAAACTCGTCATCGCGGGCGCGACGGCGTACTCCCGAATCGTTGATTTTAAAAAAATGAGAGCGATCGCCGCCGCCGTGGGAGCGTACCTCTTGGTTGATATGTCACACTTCGCCGGACTTGTCGCGGGTAAGGCATACCCTTCCCCATTCCCCTATGCGGATGCAGTGACCACGACGACCCATAAGACGCTCCGCGGCCCGCGCGCGGCGATGATCTTCTCGAGGATCGAGTTGTCCAAACTGATCGACAAGGCGGTATTTCCCGGACTTCAGGGAGGACCCCATGAAAACCAGATCGCCGCGATTGCGGTCGCACTCGAGGAGGCGATGAAGCCCGCGTTTAAGAAGTATGCGGCGCAGGTGGTAAAGAATACCCGCACACTCGCGGAGGAGATAAAACGTCTTGGCTGGCGTGTAATTTCGGGCGGCACGGATACCCACCTCTTCCTTCTGAATACTGCCTCGGGCGGCATCGGAGGAAAGGAAGCAAGCGACGCGCTGGAGAATGTCGGGATTATCGTGAACAAAAACACCATCCCCTTCGATGAGCGCACTCCCGTCGATCCTTCAGGAATACGAATCGGCACCGCGGCCCTGACTACACGCGGTATGAAAGAGAGGGAAATGAAAGAAATCGCGTTTCTTATTCACTCCGTGCTCGAGAAGGCATCCGAAAAAGAAAAGAAGGCGATACGGGAACGAGTCGCACGGCTCTGCAGAAAATTCCCGCTTTAATTTTCGGTGAGAGGAGCGCGTGGCGAGGGGTTGACAATAATACACACGAACATTTACCATAAGAACAGAGTTATGAGTATCAACCAGAAAAACCTTAGCTTTACGAAGCATTATTGCGCCGGACTCCGTGTCGCCCGCTTTTCGTTTTTGTGGATGCACGGCTCGGGGGTTTTTCTAAATTCTTCTTCTTGAGTGAGATAATATACCTACAATAAAAAAGAAGTGTTGAGATAAGCCTCCGAACAAAACGGAGGCCTATTAGTTTGTTCTTTAATAAATCGCAATGAAGTAATTATTCATTCACAATACATGATGGAGGTAGCATATGTTACAGATTGACCAGTCTCTCGTGGAACAGAAATTTTCCGTTCCGACTCTTTTCTTCACCCTGGCCGGAAACACAAAAAGTCAGGAGGTTATCATCGCGCTCGCGGACACCTTGGGAAATGATATCTGCCGCATCTTCGGAACCCAAGACGAGATAAAAGAAATATTTCTTGACGGACACAGTCCCGATGCGGCGGTTGCAGTATTCGACGGGAGCTTGGCCGGCGAGTTTTCTCCGAGATCGTCGGCTCGGCTTACCGATAAGGCAACCTTCCCTTCCTGGGCATGCGGCGCCGTGTGGGCAGTACAGGTATCACCGAGAATCAGAAACACGGACAGATGCGCCCGACAAATCCTGTCGGACTTCAATAAAAAATTCGAGGATCGTCTCGGTGAGGGAAATTTCCCCTGGGGCTCCCCGAAGAAAAACGAGGCCGGACCGAAACACATACGCCTGCCGGATGAGAAGTTAAACTCCATACTGCAGAAACTGAATTCCAGTTCCGCCCCGAATCTTTCCGGGATCATATCGGATATGTCGAAGGCCGCTGAAATTCCTAAGGGTTCAAAAATAAGCTGGATTAGAGTTCCAGCGGCTCCTATCGGCGTTGATGGAGGGTATCTCACAAGAGTAATGAATGCGCTGGACCGCTTCCAGATAGCAAGTGTGAAACTCCTGAAGGGGGACACGAATGTTCAAGGTATGCTACTTGCTGGAGTTGATCTGCCAGACGATCCGCGTCTAAAGGACTTGTATCTATTTCCTCCAACCGAGTGTTTCTCCATAGCCCGCCCCGATCTGCACTTTTCCGGTTCCGGACTCTTTGCATCTGAAAATGATGAAATGCCGGGAGGGCTTCCCGAGATAATACACATTGATGAGTCGTATGGATTGCATCAGGCAGAGTGGAAGGAGGTGTTCGAGTGGCTGGTTCAAGAAGGACCGCTTCTTTTCTTGATCTCTCACGAGTGGAGCAACTGCTACATCAATGAGATGAGATGGCTCTCGGATTATCTCGAAAAGAAGGGTTACCCCGTATTCTTTGCTACCACCGAAGATCTTTCGGGACTCGTGATAGACAAAGATGAGGTTTCATATCGGGGAGAACATATCGGTACGGTATGGCGTCAGTTCCCTATCTTTGAAACTATGGGAAAGCTGGCGGATGTTATCGAAGCGGCGAGCAAGGGAATTGTTCGCGTGGTACCGGAATTCGGTCACTTCGGCAATAAGACCTGGTTCTCCGTATTCAGAAGTCACGCGACGTATTTCAAGGAGGCTTTGGATATAGAAACGTTCAATCTTCTCCTTGAGGTGCTTCCGGATTCTCATTTGGTGATGCCGGGAAAACTCGAAAACTCTTTTCCTGTGAACGTTGCCGGAATGACGATCGGTTCGTTGGATGCCCTGAAACACCTCTCCGAAGAACGCAGAAATGAACTGGTGATGAAGGTGGCCGGAGCGAATACAAAATCCGCGCGATCCTATGGGGTACTTATGGGACACGGGCTCAAAGAAAGGGACTGGACAGATTGGATTAATGAACGCTTCGAGTTCAATCAGCCGTTCATCATACAGCAAAAACTGAAGACGGAGATAATAAAACTTCCCGTAAGAAATATTTCCGAAGGGAAAGATGAATTGTTCCGTTGCAGGGTGCTGGTTCGTCCCTGGGCAGTGAATGGAAAAATTATTTCAGGGCTCGCTACGGCGGTTCCTTATACGACGGAGCGGGTTCACGGAATGGTAGACATGGCAATGTCTTCCATTTACCTGTATTGATTTTGCGGGTCGGTTTTTTCAAACGACCGACCCGCGATATATTCGTGTGAAGGAACGAGCACTTGAGTGATTAAGGTCGAGTGTTCGTCAACTTACCATGAAAAACGAGAAAAAGCGTTTTTACGAGTATGGCCTTAGCGAGGCCTCTTTCCCGCGCGGGGAAAGAAACAAAATAAGCGATGTTCCCGGTGTTTTCGTGGGGCACACAACGAAGGTCGAGGGAGAAGATGTGCGCACGGGCGTAACGATCGTCGATCCCGGAGTTAAGGAACTCTTCAAAAACAAGATCCCGGGAGCGATTGCGGTCGGAAACGGGTACGGCAAACTTACGGGAATCACCCAGGTCGAAGAACTCGGGACGATCGAGATGCCCATAGGACTCACGAGTATTCTCTCGGTGGGAGCGACGCTCCAGGGAATACTTCGGGCTGTCAGAGATCGTGGGACGCTGGGCCCAATCGACGGACCGAACGTGATTGTGGGAGAAGTGAATGACGGGTTTTTGAACGACATCCACAAAAGTTCAATCAAGGTGGAGGACGTGAAACGAGCCTTCGAAAACCTCTCGGAGAATTTTCCCGTAGGAAATGTGGGAGGCGGAACCGGATCGCGCGCCTTCTCCTGGAAGGGGGGCATCGGAAGCTCATCGAGAATAGTGGAGGTACAGGGTAAAAAATATACGCTCGGCGTTCTGGTGCAGACCAATTATGGCGGCTCGCTTTCCATTCTTGGTGTTCCGGTCGGGAAATTGCTCGGGAAGACCGACTTCGACGAGTTTCTTCCCGGCAACTCCGGGGGCTCGTGCATGATCGTGCTTGCGATCGATGCGCCCTTTTCCGCAAGACAGCTGAAACGAATCGCAGAAAGGACGTTCCTGGGGCTCGCGCGCACGGGATCGGTCATGTCTCCCACAAGCGGAGACTATGCCGTTATGTTTTCCACGAGTCGCGCCGGCGTCGAGGGTGGAGGTGATGGAGGAATATTGCTTCCCGATTCGATACTCTACCGATTCTTCCTTGCGGCCGTCGAGGCGACCGAAGAAGCGGTATATGATGCCTTGTTCGTCGCGGAAACCATGAAAGGAAGAGACGGAAACATTCGTGAGGCGATATCGGTCGAACGCGTAGTCGAAATCATAAAATTATATCGTCATGCCGCGTGAACGGATAGGGATTGTAGGAGGAATGGGGCCGCTTGCGGGAGTTCATTTTCAGAAACTCATCATCGAAGCGACCCCGGCAAAAAAAGATCAAGATCACCTTGAGGTGATTTGCTACACCAACTCGGGTATTCCTGATCGCACTACATCCCTTTCCGAGGACGGAGGCAGGGCATTCGTCGAGGGGGTAGCGAAAACCTTGCGTGTGTTAAGCGATGCGGGGGCGACCCTTGCGGCTATTCCTTGTATCACGGCACACGCGAGATTCGCCGACATCTCGATCGGCTCGCCTCTCCCCGTTTTAAATCTGATCCGCTCTCTTGATGAATATGTCGTTGAAAAATACGGGACGGGAGCGACCATGGGCGTGCTCGCGACGAACGGAACGGTACGCGAGCGGGTATTCGAGGCGTCGGGAAACATAAGGTGCGTGTACCCGTCCTCGGAAGATCAGCACGAGATTATGAAGCTGATACTCGACATAAAAGCGGGGACGGACTTACCGACGGCGGCCGCTCGGCTTCTGCAACTTATCGATTTTTTGAAAAGGGAAGATGTCGATGTGGTGGTTCTTGGGTGTACCGAATTCTCTCTCTGTTTCGAGTACGTCAGAAATTATCCGGGAACTCCGATAATAGATCCTCTCGTGATCGCGGCGGAGGAAATTGTAAGGCGCTGCCACTAGTCGTTTACATCGTTTTGCTTTGTTGCTAGGATTGAGCCGATGGTAATCGACGGAAGAAAAATCGCGGAAGAGCTTCTTGCTCTACTCAAAGCGAAACCGAAGACGAAGAAGTTTCTTGCGGGGATTCTTATCGGCGACGATCCCGCATCTTTAAGTTTTTTAATGAAAAAGCAGGAGATGGCGAAAGAGCTTGGCGTTGATTTTAGATTATATAAATTATCGGCCGATCTCGGAAACGATAAACTTCGGGAAGAGGTCGGGAAAATCGCACATCTCGGAAATTGCGGCGGTGCCCTGGTTGAGCTTCCTCTTCCGGCTCATCTTAATCGTCATTATGTTCTGAATGCCGTACCCCGCGAGCAGGACGTAGCTGTCTTGGGTGAACGCGCCCTGGGTGCGTACTACGCCGGAAGAAATCCGGTTCTCCCGCCCGTTGCGGGAACCGTCGAGGAAATTCTCCGCCGCGCAAACGTTGATTTGAAAAAAATGAAGGTCGGGATCATCGGGACGGGGTTCCTTATCGGACGCCCTATCGTTACGTGGCTCATGAATAAGGTTGAGGAGATATACGTCGTGCACCGCGGGAGTGATTTCTCTATCTTAAAAAAAGCGGATCTCGTGATCTTGGGAACAGGCCACCCCCACCTTGTGACGCCCGACATGGTAAAAGAAAACGCGATCGTGATCGACTTCGGATACGGAAAGATAGACGAGAAAATGTGCGGGGACTTTGATTCTTCTTCGTTGGAAACCGGAAATGGTGAATCGAAAATTTCATACACCCCGGTCCCCGGCGGCGCGGGACCGATCCTCATCGCCAAGCTTTTCGAGAACTTCTACGCACTTGTAGAAATACAGAAATAATTGTCGGGCAACAAAAAACAAAACCCTCAAGAGGGTTTTGTTTTTCTATTATTCCACTGTTCGGCCTCGGTTCCGCTCACTACTCCTTTTTTCTCCGCGACTTCTTTTGTTTTTTTCTTGATCGCTTCCAGGAGTTTTTTGTCTTCCTTGAGCTTTTCCCGTACGTTGTCGAACCCGACGCCGAGTTTTTCTCCGTCGAAACTGTAGCTTGCGCCGTTTTTGACCACGGTGCCGTACTTGATGCCGGTATTCAGTACATCCGCCTCGTAAGAAATTCCCTCGCCGTACATAATATCGAACTCGGCGATCTTAAACGGCGGCGCCACCTTATTCTTCACCACCTTTGCCTTCACTCTGTTTCCAATAATGTCCTCCCCCTTCTTCACCTGCGCGATGCGACGAATGTCGATTCTGATCGACGCATAAAATTTAAGCGCCATGCCGCCGGTCGTCGTCTCGGGGTTTCCGAAGACGATACCGATCTTCATGCGCGTTTGGTTGATGAAGATAACGATCGTGCCCGACTTGTCCGCGATTGCAGTGAGTTTCCGGAGCGCCTGGGACATGAGTCGCGCCTGAAGTCCCATATGGGATGCGCCCATCTCCCCTTCTATTTCCGCCTTCGGAGTTAAGGCCGCAACCGAGTCGACGACCACGATGTCGATGATGCCCGATCGGACAACACTTTCCAAGATATTTAATGCTTCTTCCCCGCTGTCCGGCTGGGAGATAATAAGATCTTTTACCTTCACCCCGATCCGCGCCGCGTATTCGGGATCAAGTGCGTGCTCGGCGTCGATAAACGCCGCCTTGCCGCCTTTCCGCTGCACCTCCGCGACTGCGTGGAGCGCGAGCGTCGTCTTTCCCGAACTCTCGGGCCCGAAAATTTCGATGATTCTTCCTTTCGGAAATCCTCCGGCACCCAAGGCGAGATCGAGCGAAAACGATCCCGAAGAAACCGTTTCTATTTTTTTCGTATGCTGCGCCTCGCCGAGTTTCATGATTGAGCCCTCGCCGAAACGCGACTGAAGCGATTCGATCAAGGAATCGATCGAGCCGCCCATCTGTTCTTTTTCTTTTGTTTTTTTATTGTGTACCGCCATTGTTGTTAATAGTTGATGTTTCGTAAAATACCTGTTTCGTGATCGTATAAGGATTGCCGAGGAGTTTCTTCACCTCAAAAGTGAAGGTGTTGAATCCCGGCTGAAGCGAGACGTCTTTCTTGAATACTCCGTCCTTGTCGGGATAAATCACCTCGCCGTTCACCGTAAGCTTGTCCGCGGGATTCATCGAGCCCTCGATGACAAACTGGGATGATTTCACGATGGTCTGATTTTCGTCGAGGTTCTGAAGATTCAACCCCGGTTTCCCGAGAAGCGACGGCAAACGAAGGATAAAGTATCCCCCGATCACGATGATACATACCGCAATAATCACGACCTTTTTATTGATCTGCGGCGTAATAAAACGATTGGGCGGAAGCGTGTCTTCTTCTCCCGAGCGGCGAAGCTCTTCGTTATTTTTGAGATAGCGCCGCCAGAGATCATCTCCATCGATTCCTAAAACCTCGGCGATTTTCATAAGATACCCGTGGATGTACGGCGCCGAAGGAAGTTTGTCAAATCGCTCTTCAAGGAGCAGCTCGAGCGCCCCCTCGGGAACGCCGCTCAACTGGGAGAGTTTTTCGAGCGTAATCCCCCGCACCTTGAGCGTCTCTACGATAAACCCAGAGAGGTTTTTTTCGTCTTGTGTCATATAAACCGTTACTCGAGACTATTATAGAACACCCCGTTTCGGAGGTCGAATTTTTATAACAACAACCCGACCATTTCTACGCCGTAAAAAGCAAAACTACTCTTCCGATCCGTCCGAAACGAACACCTCTCTCGGTTTTGCGCCGTCGCCGGGGCCCACAATGCCGCGCTCTTCCATGAGGTCGAGAAGTCGCGCCGCGCGGGCATACCCCACTTTCAGCCGTCGCTGAAGGAGCGATGCGGAAGCTTTCTTCGCCGCGCGCACGAGCCCGATCGCTTCGTCCAGAAGTTCGTCATCGTCCGACAGATCCATATTCTCGAGATCGAGATTCGCCTGCGCACCGTTTTCCCCGTTTTCTATTTTTATCTCATCGCTCGAGATAACCTCGTTGTTCTTTTTAATGAAGGAAGTCACCCTCTTGATTTCTTCTTCCGAAAGATACGCTCCCTGGACGCGCACGGGTTTCGAGATGTCCGCCGCGATAAAAAGAGCATCCCCGCTTCCCAGGAGTTTTTCCGCACCGGGGGTGTCGAGAATAGTACGCGAGTCGATCTGGCTTGCGACCTGGAGTGCGATTCTCGTCGTGATGTTTGCTTTGATGAGTCCGGTGATGACCTCGACCGAGGGACGCTGAGTCGAGACGACAAGATGGATGCCGGTCGCACGCGCCATCTGCGCGAGACGAATGATAGATCCCTCGACTTCTTTTCCGAACGAGGTCATGAGGTCCGCGAGTTCGTCGATCACGATCACAATGTAGGGCATCGACTTGCCGGACGAGTTATAGCTCTTGATGTCACGCGCTCCCGCCGCGAGAAGTATCTCATACCTCCGATCCATCTCCTGAATCGCCCATCTCAAAACCCCGATCGCCTTCTTATTTTCCGTGATAACGGGCGCCAAGAGGTGCGAGATGCCGTCATACACCGAAAGCTCAACGCGTTTCGGGTCGATCATGAGAAAACGAAGCATGTCCGGAGAATTTCTAAAAAGAAGCGACATGATGATCGAGTGGATCATGATGGATTTTCCCGATCCGGTCGCACCCGCGACAAGCAAGTGCGGCATCTTTGCAATGTCCTTAAACATGGGCTCGCCACTCACGTTCCTGCCCAAAGCGAATGCGAGTTGCCCGCTTTTCTGGAAATCGGGATAAAGCAGCAAGCTTCCGAGACGGACGAGCGCCGCCGCCTTGTTCGGTACCTCGATTCCTACAAGTGATTTCCCCGGGATGGGGGCTTCAATACGGATGGGGTGGGCGGCAAGCGCAAGCGCAAGATCCTGATTCAGGGCAGTGAGACGCGAGAGCTTGATACCCTCGGCGGGCTTCAGGGTATAGCGGGTAACGGTTGGACCCACGTTTATCTCTCCCATCTCGACCATGATTCCGAAGCTTTCAAGCGTGCGTTTGATGATGTTCGCGTTCGCCCGAAGGTCCCCGATTGTCGGCTTCTCGGTCGTCGAGTTCAAAAGCGATAAGGGAGGCGCCACGTAATTTTTGATCGGCTTGAAGGAAGAACCCTTCGGCAGGTCCGTATCCATCTCGGCGATCAATTCTTCTTTCTTTCGTGAAACTTCTTTCGTCTCTTTTTCTTTGGGAGAAGGCGGCGTCTCGGGTAGAATGACTTTCATTTCTTTTTATCTCATTGAAAGCATTTAGAGTCCCAATCTCGCTAACCCCCCTTACTAGGAATTTTTTTAGTTTAATATCACTTTCGGCTATAAATCGAACGAATTCCCCACTG
>JAJYXD010000058.1:0-7604 GCA_021791135.1 bacterium
GGGATGTGGTGAGCCGACATCGAGGTGCCGAGCGGAGTCGTCGCTAGGGACGCTCGGACTCCACCAGCCTGTTATCCCCGGAGTAACTTTTATCCGTTATCTCCTACCTTTCTATAAAGAATAGTCGGGTCGCTAAGCTCTGCTTTCGCACCTGCGCGACTTGTAAGTCTTGCAGTTAAGCCGGCTTGTGCCTTTACACGTCCAGCGCGATTTCCATCCGCGCTAAGCCGACCTTGATAGGCCCCTCCGTTACCTTTTGGGAGGGTTCCGCCCCAGAAAAACTGCCCGTCAGACACTGTCCCCTTTCGTTTTTGCCGCAAAGGTTAGAAAGTAATCAAACAGAGATGGGTGTTTCATTGTCGGATCCAGTCCGGCCGAAACCGAACCTTCAAATCCTCCCCACTACGCTACGCACTGAACAATTACTGTCAATATCAAACTACAGTAAAGCTTCCGGGGTCTTTTCGTCTTACTGCCAGTAACCCGCGTCTTCACGGGTATCGCATTTTCATCGGGCTCTTCGTTGAGACAGTTCTCCGGTCGTTACGCCATTCATGCGCTCCGGAACTTACCCGGAAAGGAATTGCGCTCAATTACGTTATCACTCCGAATGGCTCGGAGGTCCTTCATGTCGCCATGAAGATCGGACTATATCTTCCCGCTTCAGCGGCGGGTTCGGCATATAGTCTCTGAGGATTCGAGAAATCGTGATTTCTTTTTTCTGTTCATCTTCTCCGCCATACGCGCAATCGCACGCATACCGGACTCTGAACGATGAACTTGCTGCTTTTTCTCTGAGATCACGAAGGGAACGTATCAGGAAATACTTGCCATCCTGATTTGTTTGTCGCGTTCCGTATGAAACTCACTGAAAAGCATCCTTCTCCATCCGTGAATCCTACGATCCACGATTCGATACCTCGTCTTTCCTGCTGATTTGCTGCACTCATGCGATTTTCACTATGGAATAATTATACCATAGTACGTTGAGATACTCAGCGGTTCCAGCATATAGCCGAATTTTACAAAGGCAGGCATTCCACCTTTGGACCGTTATAGTTACGGCCGACATTGACGAGGGCTTCGGACAGTGAGCCCATCCTCCGCAATTTGCAAGCAAATTGCTACGGAGGGCAAGCACTCCATATTATTAGAGCCTTGCCGTTCCGAAGCACTTTGTAAACAAAGTGCGAAGGACGGACCCCCATCGTTAACCTTCTCGCATCGGTCAGGCGTCACCCCCTATACATCCTCTTACGAGTTCGCAGGGAGCTGTGTCTTTGGTAAACAGTCGCCAGAGATACTTTAGCTGCGCCCCCCACCACTTCTACGATAAGCACGAGTTTACTCACTGTATCTGCCACGAAGACAGAACAGAAAATAAATCCCATGTTTCCAGTAAAAGTGGTGGGGGGAAGGCTTATCCCGAAGTTACGCCTAGCTTTTTTGCCGAGTTCCTTAACGAAGACTCACCCGTTCCCCTGAGGCTACTCGCCTCATCCACCTGTGGCGGTTTACGGTACGATTTCCACTTCCCTAACCTTAGAGGTTTTTCTCGGAGATGCGCTCACCGGACTTCCCCAGCCAAAAGACTGAAGTCGCCTCTACCCTGAAGTTCGTCCCTTGCGGGACCGAGACCCGGATTTGCCTGGATCTCACTTTCGGTCAAGAACACCAAACCATTAAGATGATTCGATTACTGCATCCCGTCACCCCATCGAAAGAAATGGAAGGGCTGGAATATTAACCAGCTACCCATCAGCTGCGGTTTTCACCATTGCCTAAGGATCGCCTAACCCTCCGCCGATATTCGTTGCGGAGGAAACCTTGGATTTGCGGGGAGCCGATTTTTCATCGGCTTTGTGATTACTCATGCCAACATTCTCTCTTCCTTGCGCTCCACAGGCCCTCACGGGTCCTGCTTCAGTGCACAAGAAATGCTCTCCTACCACTTATCTGCCCGAAGGCAAATAAATCCGCGTCTTCGGTACTGTGCTTGAGCCCCGATAAATTTTCGGCGCCACTGTCCTCGAATAGTGAGTTGTTACACACTCTTTAAAGGATGGCTACCTCTGAGCCAACCTCCTACCTGTTATAGGATAATGACTTCCTTTTACACTTAGCACAGATTTAGGGACCTTAGACGGCGATCTGGGCTCTTCCCCTCGCGACCACGGAGCTTAGCCCCCGCAGTCTGACTCTTATGTTTTGGCTCTCTGGTATTCGGAGTTTGATTGAGAACCCGAGCTTTCGCCCTTTGATTTTCATCCAGTGCTCTACCCCCAAAGAGTAACACATAAGGCTAGTCCTAAAACTATTTCGGAGAGAACCAGCTATTACCAAACTCGATTAGCTTTTCACTCCTTACCCCAGCTCGTCCGATGATATTGCACGGTCAACCGGTGCGGGCCTCCCTCCGTATTTCTACAGAGTTCACCCTGGCCAAGGTAAGCTCGTCTGGTTTCGGGTCTTACACGTACTGCTAACTACCCAAACGTGCAGGGCACAATTGCTTGCGCGTTGCACGTTGAGGAAGTAACGCTCTATTCAAACTCGCTTTCGCTGCGCCTCCTCCGCTCATGGCGGATTAGACTTTGCAACACATGTAAACTCGTTGGCTCATTCTTCAATAGGCACCGTGTCACTCCGCGTGCTTGCGCACGCTTAGAGCCCCACGTCCTTGTAAGTAGATGGTTTCAGGTACTATTTCACCGCCCTAACCGGGCTGCTTTTCACCTTTCCCTCACGGTACTAGTTCACTATCGATCACGTAATGTATTTAGCCTTAGGAGATAGTCCTCCCGGATTCCTTCAAGGTCATCTTCCCTCGAAGTACTCAAGAATAAAAAACAAGAAGTTCATTCGCTTTCGCCTACGAGGCTATCACTCGCTATGGCTCCGCTTTCCAGCGGATTCGGCTAACAAATGAGTTTTTGACTCCTCCCTCGAGTTCAAAGCTTTTCAAACTCGAAGATGTTCTCTATCTTACAACCCTCATTCCTTGATCTTGCGACCAAGAAAAAAGTTTAGGCTCTTCCCGTTTCGCTCGCCGCTACTCGGGGAATAAACAATTTGTTCTCTTTTCCTCCGGCTACTGAGATGTTTCACTTCGCCGGGTACGCTCCTTGCATTGCTGCAAGGCGATTGCGGTTTACGCAATCAGGTTGCCCCATTCGGAAATTCCCGGATCACAGGTTGCTACACACCTCCCCGAGACTTATCGCAGTTACGCTACGTCCTTCGTCGCCATTACGTGTCAAGGCATCCACCATCCACCCTTAATAAATTTACTTCAATGAAAATGCGTTTAAAGCATTTACTATTTCTACCTCAAAAAACTGACTTGTTTTTTGAGTTCTAGCTTTTTTCAGTTTTTAAAAATCATTCGGACAATAAAAAACCGCCATGCTTGGCGGACGACCACAGAGCTTATCTCTACTACTCCTTGTGGCTCCCGCCGTAGTATTTCTCTCTGAATCCCATCGTGGTGTCCATTGTAGCAGGGTCTAAGAAAGAGTCAACCCCCCTGTTATTCACCGATAAGGGGCACGAAACTGAAGCCAAAATGACGTTTTTCCTCGAACTCGTCCTGCGATTTCCGTTCGAGTACGTGAATGCTTTCATCGATCGGCGCGACGATCTTTCCCCCCACCTTGAGTTGTTCTTTCCATGCTTTCGGAATCGATTGCGCTGCGGCCGCGGCGATGATCTTATCGAACGGCGCTTCTTCTTCGAATCCTTTCGATCCGTCGCCCTCGAAAAGTTGGATAACTCCTTGAGGAACCGCTTCCATGGAAGTAATATTTTTTTCCGCAAACTGCTTGAGTTCGGGAATGCGCTCGATACCGAACACTTTTCCCTCCGCACCGACGCAGTATGCGAGAAGCGCCGTCTGCCATCCGGATCCGGAGCCGACGTCGAGAATTTTTTCTCCCGGCTGCGGCTGAAGCAGTTCAAGCATGAAGGCGACCGTGAGCGGTTGCGAAATCGTCTGGCCGAATCCGATCGGCAGCGGATAATTCGCGTAGGTGAATTGCTTTTGATCTTCCGGCACGAACTGCGCGCGATCGACTGCCTTGAATGCATCGATAATAAGCTGCGTCTTCAGATAGCCGTCCTTAATGAGTTGTTTGATGAGTGTCTCGTTTGTCATTGTGGAGCTTCCGAAATAAAAATTTTGCTAGATTCCATTTTTCTGCTCTAAAGATTTTTTCCTCCCTCCCACGCGGGGAAATCTGACAGTCCCGGGTAGGCGGGATAAATTTCCCGAGCGAGATATATAAGTTCTTCGTTACTGGCCCCTTCTCGCAAAAGCCCATTCTTTATGAAAAACTTCCTAACTTGCACGTCTGGGGAGATATCTATCGACGAATAATCTTTCAGTAGTTGCGGGTCAGGTTTTTCAGATAATTTTTTTCTACCAACTCTTATTAAATGGCCAATAACTTTTTTCTTTTCTTTATAGTTTTCCATTATGAAAGATGTTAGAACCATTATTGTAGCCAGCGTTTGCGGGGGCACTAGGGATCGAACCCAGAACAACTCTTTTGGAGAGAGTCGTGATACCATTTCACCATGCCCCCTACATCAAATTACTTAAAATAATTTGGTCGGGCGATCGCGCGAGTAGCGCGATTTAGCCCAACTTCAGTATAAAACAGAAAATCCGAGCACGAAAGCTCGGATTTTCACTACGCAAAAGAGCTTATTTTTTACTTTCTTTATGAATGGTGTGCTTCTTGCACCAATTGCGTCGCTCGCATTTGCTCGCTCCTTCACAACCCTCGGTTTTGAATAATTTCCTACACGGGGGAACCCTACCGCTTTCCCCCGACCCCCTTTCGGGTTCCTAATTATTTTTTACTCTCCTTGTGAATTGTGTGTTTTTTACACCAGGAACAATACCGCTTGTATTCAAGCTTCCGTTCCACCGTCTTGCGGTTCTTGTGCGTCGTGTAATTTACGTGCTTACAATCCGCACACCGTAATTGTATGATGTTGTCGCTGAATTTTCCCTGAGCCATAAATTAACTTCGCTACTATACACGAATATTGCCGACAAGGCAAATAAACCTTGAGCCGAGACCGGGGATTGAACCCGGGACCTCATCCTTACCATGGATGCGCTCTACCAGCTGAGCTATCTCGGCGAGTTGCTCCCTGCCCCGCACCGAGCTTTGCTCCGGTGCGTGGGTACCAGCTAACCCCGATAGCAGAAACTTTGTTTCGCTACGGGGCAGGGCTACATTGGCTTAGTCACCACTATATCCGAATGCTTTCAATTTTTCCGCAATGACTCCTCTCAGTTTCTTATTATTGAAGTAAACTGTCAACACGCCATACTTCATCTTTCTCCGATAGGTACCCGCTCCCCGCGAAGGGGTTACTACCACTTTTTGGAACTGAGACTTGTTTACATCAAGCTCTTTCATCCAGAAACGAAGTACTTCATCCGGATTCGTATCGTTAAAAATCTGAAGCCCGAAATGAATCTTCAAATTATCAACTTCAAAAAACCTCTTCAAAAATTTAACAAATGTCTTTATGAGGGCAGGGTCGGTGTTTCCTAGTCGAATTGAATTTTTATCCATTTTTGTACCCTCTCCCCAAAAAAGCCCAAGCCCCATACCCATGAGTTGGGCTTCAGACATAGTACCCGGCTCATGTATCTGGAAGGGATCTCCTTTCCGGTTTCGATTGATATATATTGCTTCACTCACGGTCCTCTTCTTAATCTTGTATCCTTCCATCCAATAAGAAACCTTATGGAGAGAGAATCCAGTCTTCTCGGCGACCTCTCTCATAGAATTCCCTTTTTGTAGATAAAGGTCCAAGAGCGTTTCCTTTGGAATAGGACCAAACCGAGGAACTTTTCTCTCTCTTCTCTTTCCTCTTATTATCTTTCTTCCCAACAAAGACGCTCCTGCTCTTCCCTCCTTAAATCTGCGTTCTCTTCGCTCCCTATATTCATTGATCGTCGGGGAACGTTTTCGAAACACCACATTACCGCTACTCATAGCATGATTATATCACATTGGTAAAGCAACCCCATTAAGATTATTACTCTACCAAAGCAGAAATAACCGCAAAACAAAAGAAAAGAAAAGAAAACCGCATGAAAGTTTTTATTCTTCCGGGCGGTTTCTTTCTACTTTTCGGGCGGTTTTTGTAGAGATGTTTTTTACGCCAATTCCTCCACTCTCTTATTTGTGTCTTCTGATTGTCTCTACTGAGCGTCTTTTATGTCCAGAAGCTCTACTTCAAACACCAGAGTTGAGTTTGCGGGGATGGGACCACGATTTATACTGCCGTAGCCGAGTGACGGAGGGATCACGAGCTTCCTTTTTCCTCCCACCTTCATGCCCTGCACTCCTTCGTCCCATCCCTTGATTACCTGTCCCGCGCCAAGGAGAAACGAGAAGGGCATGCCGCGATCAACCGAGCTGTCGAACTTCGTTCCGTTCGTAAACGTGCCGGTATAGTGCACCGTGACCACTTTTCCTACAGCCGCTTCCGCGCCGGTACCGACGACTTCATCGGTAATTCGGAGTCCGTCCTGCGTGGTTCGTGTCTCTTCGTTTTGTCCGTTCATAGATTCGTTTGAACTTGTTTGTTTCGACCCGCTGAATATAAATACAACGATAAGAATAACGACCGCGATAACCCCTATACTTATAAGAAGTGTTTTATTTTTTTGCATGAAACAATAATATTATTTTTCCTCAATGAGGACAAGCGTATCGCCTATTTCCGTTCCTGACTTTTGTACCGTGTCTTCCGGAAACTCAAATACATTGCAAAACCTCGGATTCCAGAAGAACAGCCTGTTGGGGAGTAGTCCGCGTTTTATGTTCCGCACTCCATACGCGTCGTCCGTTATTACCACATCGATCGGAAAATGCATTCCAAAAGTATGAATCCCCCACCGCGTGCGGAGCAGCATCGCGTGCGGGCTTAAGACGTTCAATAACCCTTCTGCATTCTCGAATATTGTCTTCGCGACAGAAACACCCTCAACAAGGATGATATTCTTACTTGTATTTAGAACCTTCATTGAGCCATCAACGAGTATTAAGTATCGGGAGTATTACGTATCTAGTATACGAGCTAGAAATTCTGATCTGCTACTTGATACTTAACACCTTCTCCTTCATACTAACTTTGTCGCCATCCTAGCTCAACGGTAGAGCAATGCTTTTGTAAAGCAAAGGTTCCGAGTTCGAATCTCGGGGATGGCTCCAAAAAGTATACTTAATACTTACTACCGTATACATGATACCTCGTCATTGTAGCGCGTTATATTGGTCCAGTATTTCCTGTGCGGAGAGTGCGCGATTATAGACGCGAACTTCGTCGATCAGGCCAGAGAATCTACAGCATCCCGTTGACCACTGACCGATATCAATTTCTCCCGACTTAGCATTTGCTGATGAATATGACACACTATTATCAAGTACACCGTTCACGTAGACTGCATTTGTCGACCCATTATACACCGCGGTAATGTAACTCCAAGCATTTGACGCAATAACTTGGTTCCCTGTAACGATCCCATTACTACTATCGAATTCTGCAATCAAATGGTAAGCAGAGTTCAAATACAC
>JAJYXD010000058.1:7614-13553 GCA_021791135.1 bacterium
CGTATCCATACGGCAAGCCATCGTCCCGCCCCCAAAAAGTAATTACATTAGCTCCAGTATACCCGGCATTGGGTTTTATCCACGCTGTAATGGTGCGGGGTGCATTACCGACGGGCTGGCCAGCAAATGACGAACTTCTTACATAATCACTTGTTCCATTAAAAGAAAGACAAGCGCCGGCTTTGCAATTCGAGTTTGAAACCCACGCTGGACTGCTGTAGAGCGTCCCGTTATTCCCCATCCCCGATGCGTCGTAGGCGACCGTACTGGTGCCTTCATCGAGATGCCAATACCCGACAAGTCCGGTATCACTCTTTGTTGCGGCCCTCCCCAAAGCGTTGATTGAAATGTCATACACAAGCCCGTCTCCCCTCCCGTCATTCAGCGTGAGTACCCGCGGTGAAGAAAGGTATCCGGTAATAGGACCAAAAATAATGTCGATGGTACTCGATGCGGAAGGATTTCCGAACTGGATCGGACCCCGAAGCGTGTGGGTGCTTGCGGCGGTACCCGACGCGTAACTCAACCCGCTGAACACTACATAGCCCTGCGTGCTTGTCGCGTTGGAAAGATGTACGCCCCACCGGGCTCCATTTTGCTGCGAAAGAGAGTTTTGCCGCGCGTTCTGAAGCGCCGCCGTGAGTTGTTCTCCTTCGGATTTCAAATTCCTCCCGGCGTTGAAACCTCCAAGCACGAGAAATCCCGTCACGGCAACCACCGCGGTAAGCGCAATCGTTATAAGAAGCTCAATGAGCGTGAACGCAGAGCGTTCACGCAGTAGCAAGTATTTAGTATTAAGTATTAAGCGACGGGAATAAAATCCATTTTCCGATTCTTTACCAGTTCGTCGTTTCATACTTAATACGTGATACCTTATACTCGATACTCTTTAGAACTGGGTCGTGAGTTGATAGATCGGGATGATAATCGAGAGCGCGATGAGACCGATTACGAATCCGATCACGAGAAGCATCGCCGGTTCCAAAACCGAGACGAGCGTCTTCAAAGAGCCGTCGATCTCGCTCACATAGAACTCCGCAAGCGTGCCCAAGACCTCCTCAATGTGCCCCGCTTTCTCGGAGATCGCGATCAGGTTCACCACCGTCTTCGGGAAAAAGGGTTCGCGCTTGAACGCCTCTCCCACCGTGAGTCCCTTTGCAAGACCTTCACGCGAAACGCGTATGAGTGCTTCCCGAAGCTCCACGTTTCCCACGGCCTGGGCGGTAATTTCGAGCGCGTCGGTCAAAGGGATACCCGCCTTGATAAGCGAAGATAACGTAGCCGCAAATCGCTGGAGCGCGATCTTTCTTACGATATCTTTCACGACCGGAATTTCCGCAACAATACTCGTGATGAGCCTTCTGAACACCAGCACATTTTTGAAGAACACGATGAAAAGTATAAGAAGGAGTACGAAAAATCCGAGGATATAGGCGCCGTACTGTCCGAAGAAAAGACCGACCGCAAACACGACTCTCGAGAAAAGAGGCGGAGTGAAACCCGACTGCGAAAACACGGCCGCAATCTTGGGAAGCGCGAACATCACGAGAAAAACCAGAATGAGCACGGAGGCCGAAAGAAGGAGGATGGGGTAGATGAGCGCGCCCTTAATCTGATCGCGCATCCCTTTTTCCTTCGAGAGCGACGTGGTGAGATTTTCGAAGACGGTATCCAAGTTTCCCGACGCCTCGCCGGCGCGAATAAGATTGATATAGACCTGGCTGAACACCTTAGGGTGTTTCGCAAATGTCGAAAAAAAGGGTTGTCCGCGCTCAAGGTTCGCTTTTACCTCCAGAAGAAACGACTTTACCGCCGGCTTGTCGAAGTCCTCGATCAGGATATTGATTGCCTGCAGGAGCCCGGTCCCGATCTTGAGCATTAAGGCGAGGTATTTCGAAAGAAACACCTGGTCGGTAAGCGTAATTTTCCCTCCAAAGAGGCCTTTCGCGCCCTTTCCGCTTATCTCCGCCGGTTTGATACTCACCGGCTTCATGCCGCGGGAAACGATAAACTGCAGCACCTCGGCGGTGTCTTTCGCTTCAATCTGATCTTCAACTACTCTTCCGTCTTTTTGGGATGCGACGTAACGAAACTGCATAATTGATTTTATTATACCTTATTCACGCATAACGCGTATCACTTCTTCAATCGTCGTGAGCCCCAATTCGACTTTCCTCAAGCCGTCTTCAAACATCGTAATCATTCCCCCTTCCCTCGCTTTCTTTCTTAGTATATCGAGGTCAAAGGTGGGACTGATGATAAGTTTGCGCACCTCTTCGGTCACGCTCAACACTTCGAAGATGCCGACTCTTCCGAGATAACCGGTGTGATTGCACGCATCGCATCCTTTCCCCCGATAAAACGTCTTCGGCATCTGCGCACTCTTATCACCGAGCTCATTCATTTGTTTTTCGATGCTCTGGAGCATGTCTTTGCTCGGTATGTAGGACTCGATACAGTCCATATGAATCTTTCTTGTGAGACGCTGTGAAGTTATGGCGTTCAAGACCGCCGAAACGAGAAACGGCGGAATGTCCATGTCCATAAGACGAGGTACCGCGGTCGGCGAGTCGTTGGTGTGCAAGCTTGAGAGTACGAGGTGACCGGTCAAGGCCGACTGCACGGCAATATTCGCCGTTTCGGCATCGCGAATTTCGCCGACCATGATGATATTCGGATCCTGACGCAGAATGGAGCGGAGTCCTCCGGCAAACGTGATACCCGCAGCCGTATTCACCTGCATCTGATTTACATACCTCATATCGTATTCGATCGGGTCTTCCACCGTCACGATATTCACCGAAGGTTTATTCAATACATTCAGAACCGAGTAGAGAGTTGTCGTCTTACCGGCACCGGTAGGACCGCACACGATTACCATGCCGTAGCTTTTCGATATCGCTTCACTGATGAGTTTCACCGTATCCTCGAACATCCCGAGTTCACTGAAGGAAAGCGGCTTCTGCGCCGCGGCAAGAAGACGCATTTCGATCTTCTCTCCGTAAAACGTCGGAATAATCGAGACGCGGACATCGATCGAGTCGCTCCCTACCTTATACCTGAATCGTCCGTCTTGCGGATGGGTGTGCTCGTCCACGCGGAGCTCCGAAAGAATCTTCACGCGCGCAACAATTGCCGGATGGATTTCCTTCGGCATACGCACAATCTCGTGCAAGATGCCGTCGATCCGAAAACGCACCAGAACTCCGTCATCCAACACCTCAAAATGGACATCCGAAGCCCGCGAGGAGATGGCGTATGAAAGGAGGTTATCCACGATCGCGACGATCGGGAGATCCGCAGCCGCTTCTTCGAGATTTCCTCTTACCTTCGAACGAAGCGATTGCCGGATGTTGTCTTCGATAATTTTCTTGAAGTTCTGAGTGAGCTCGCGTTGATAGAGAAGAAACCCGCGATTCAAATCGTCCTCGGTCGCGAGATACGGATGTATGGGCCCGCTAAGACGGAGTGTGAGAAAATCAATCGTCTCCAAATTCGTCGGGTCTTCCATCGCCACGTTGAAAGATCCGTCTTCATTTCCTTTAAAAACAATCGCGTTTCTTTGTCGCGCAATATCTTCGGGCAGAAGATGCAGTACTCTCTCGTCAATTCCCACGGCGCCGAGGTTCACCCGCTCAACGCCAAGCGCCTTGGAGAGCAGGAGAAAAAAATAATCCTTATTGATAAGGCCCCGGGAGATGACGATCTCCGCAACGCTTTGCTGTTTGCGTTTTGCCTCTTCTTCGAGTGTTTTAAAAATCTCGGACGTCAGCACTCCCGCTTTTACGAGTATGTCTTCGAGTTTTTCCTCGGGTAAGTGGATCATATTCCTTTGTTATTATACCTCAACCACGTAAAAAATAAGTACCACGACCTCCGCACCAGGAGGTCGTGGTATCCGAAAATTACGACTAGAACGCGGAGATAAGATCGAGTGCGCTTCCTACCTGATATACGTTACCGCTGTTCGTTCCCGTCCCGCCGTCTTTCGAGTTCGATTCGACATCCGCTGTTCCGCCGGTCTTGTACTTCGAACTTTCCATCTTCGCGACTAACTCAAAGTAACCGGTGGTGGAAGATGCGGCATAGAGATATTCATTCACCCCAGTATTTGTCGGGTCGAGCGGCAATCGAGAAAGCGGGGCGCCGCTCGAAATACCCTGGAAGTTCACCGGAATCCACCCGTTGCCGTCCACCGTAGTAGAGGTACTCACGGTACAGGCGATACTTCCGCCGCCACCCGTGAATGGAGTTGCTCCCGTGCATCGTGGAGTCGCAACGGTCGTCCACACAGGGGTCCTCACGTCGGCGACGTAGAGCGCGATCGCGCTATTGATTGCCGCGAGATCGGAGATCCTCGTAGTATCTCTTCCCTGCTTCAGGAGTTCCGCGGGATTCAAAACCAGAACAACCGCAACGGCCAAGACCGCAAGAATCGCGATCACCACAAGAAGTTCGATCAGGGTGAATCCACGCTTTGTTTCTCTTCCAACTACGATTTGTTTGTTCATTAAGATAAAACAGAAAATCGACCTTGCGGCTCCCGTCTTTTTCTTTGTAGCCTTCGTAATTATTATAACAGAAGCTTGTCAAACGGATTTTCCGATACTGTGGATAACTATTTCGAGGTAAAAAATTCCTTGATCTTCGAGATAAGTTCTTCAATAGAAAGCTGGGCCTTGATAAAATAACCCACCGCTCCAAGTTGTTGTCCCCGCTCCACATCCGTCTCCTGGCCAAGATTTGAGATAATAACGATCGGCGCCGAGTGGATCGAGGGATCGCTATTAATCGCTTCCATCACCTCAAATCCCGACATCTTGGGAAGAATGATATCCAAAAGTACGAGATCCACATTTTCCTGCTTGAGAAGTTTTACCGCTTCCGCCCCGTCTCTCGCCTGGACCACTTCATAATTTTCCTTTTCAAGCCGCTGCTTCAAAAGATTCTCAAGCATCGGCTCATCTTCTACCAGTAAGATCTTCTTTATTGTTGTTTGAACTTCAGCCATTTTTTAGAATTATACCAACACCCTCCAATTAAATCAAAATCGTCCCCCACCTATTAACAACCTTCTCGAAAGAAGAATGTGAAAAGGGCTCGGCGAGACGAGAAAAAGTGAGTAAGACTTGGCCAAGCGGCCCGGAGCGCTCACTTTTTCTGGCTTGCCGAGCCCTTACTTCCACTTTTGAGAAACTGTTAAAAACTTTTTTAGTTGCCCCCTTCACCCATACCTTGTGGCATGAATGAGCCGAGCCTTGAGGCGTATCGGCCAACACCTTTTTCTAAACCACTCCGCAGAGTAGTCGACTAAATGTAATTAATCCACGCACAGCTTCCGCTACGCGTGCCTTGTTACGACTTTACCCGTGTCACCGAGCTTACCCTGATCCGCCGAAGCGGACTTTAGGCACTCCCGGCTCCCTTGGTATGACGGGCGGTGAGTACAGGACTCGAGAACGTATTCACCGCGGCGTTCTGATCCGCGATTACTAGCGATTCCAACTTCATGAGGGCGAGTTGCAGCCCTCAATCTGAACTGAGGCCGACGTTAAGGGGTTAGCTCCGCCTTACGGCTTGGCAACCCGCTGGTCCGGCCATTGTAACATGTGTGTAGCCCAGGGCATCAAAGGGCCATGCTGATTTGACGTCGTCCTCACCTTCCTCCATCTATAGGATGGCAGTCTCCCGTGACATATATAACACGGGATGAGGGTTGCGCATGTTACCCCATTGAAGGGAGCGCCTCACGGCACATGCTGACGGCAACCATGCAGCACCTGTCCTCACGTCCTTGCGGAAAATCTTCCTTTCGGAAAATCGTCGTGAAGATGTCTAGCCCTGGTGAGGTTCCTCGCTTACCGTCGAATTAAACCACATGTTCCACCGCTTGTGCGAGTCCCCGTCTATTCCTTTGAGTTTTAAGCTTGCGCTCGTAC
>JAJYXD010000049.1 GCA_021791135.1 bacterium
GATTTTCTGCACTCATAGTTTCCATATTTTATCCCGTATAAGGCGGACCGTCAAACGAGACCGGTTTTCTTTTTTACCTCCGCAAGTTTTTTTGAGGCGACCATATTCGCTTTTTTATTCCCTGCAGTGATCTGTTTCATAATTGCTGCGCGCTTTTTCTTGAGCTCATTCTTTCTCTTCTGAAACGGCGCGAGTCCTTGTATGACGATTTCCGCAAGCTCTTTCTTGAACTCGCCATAACCCTTTCCTTTAAAGCGCGACTCAACTTGGGCCGCATTTTTGCCGCTCATCGCGGAGTAGATTCGGATGAGATTCGTAACCGCCGGTTTCTGCTCGCGATCGGCACGCACTTCGGAACCCGAGTCGGTAACGGCGCGCATAATCTTCTTTCTGATTACCTCCGGTTCGTCGTCGAGGAAGAGACACCCTTCGGGCCGCGATTTCGACATCTTCTTCGTTGGATCGTCCAAACTCATAAGACGGGGGATCTCGGTTAGAAGCGGCTTTGGCTCGAAGAGTGTATTGCCGAACTTCGAGTTGAATTTCCGCGCGAGCGCGCGGGTAAGTTCAAGGTGCTGGAGCTGATCGTCGCCTACGGGGACGAACTTCGCGCTGTAGAGCAGAATGTCGGCAGCCATAAGGACGGGATAGTCGAAGAGACCGACGTTCGTCGTCTCGTATTCTTCTCCTGTTTTTTCTTTGAACTGGGTCATGCGGCGCAACTCCCCAAAAGGGGTTATGGTATTCAAAATCCACGCGAGTTCACTGTGTGCGGAGACCGCGGACTGCACGAAGAGCACCGATTTCTTGAGATCAATCCCTGCGGCGAGGAAATCGAGAATAAGATTCTCGACCTGCTTCAGTTTTTCTTTCGGGTTGAACTCCTCGGTTATGGAATGAAGATCCGCGACGAAGAAAAAACACTGAAACTTCCCCGTGTTTTGAAGCTCCACGAAGTTTTTAAGCGCCCCGAGATAGTTTCCTATGTGCAGTTTTCCCGTCGGTTGGATGCCCGACACCAACGCTGGTTTCATATAACTCCAGTATAAAGTATCAAGTAGTAAGTATAAAGCACCCTAAAATAAGGAAGCCGAGCTTCCTTACGGAGGCCCGGCTTCCTTCTTTTGATATTTAGATCTCAATCAGTACCGGCAATACCATGGGACGTCGTTTTGTCTTGTTGTACAAGAACTGCCCCACCTGATCGCGGATCAGTGACTTCACGTAATCCGCATCGAGCGGCTGGTAGCGGGGGATGCGGCCGATGATGCCGCGCACCCGTTTCCGTATCTCCTCCAGAAGCGTCTGGTTTTCCTTGAGATAGATGAATCCGCGCGAGATGATGTCGGGATTTTTGAGCACTCTCCCCGTCTTCTTGTCGATCGTCGTGATAATCACAAACATACCTTCCTGCGAGAGCATGCGGCGATCGCGGAGCACCACCTCGCCCACGTCGCCGACGCCGAGCCCGTCTACCATTACATAGTTTGCAGGCACCGTCTCTTTGGAAATCACGAACTCATGTTCGGTAAGGTGAGCGACCTGACCATTATCCATAAGACGGATCTGATCCGGCCTCATTCCCGCCGCGACGCCGTTCTGGCCGTTTGCAAAACGCATAAAGTAATACCCGTGCACCGGCATGAGGAACTTCGGCTTGATAAGTCTTATCACCGCCTCCAGATCTCCTTTTGGCGCATGGCCGCTTACGTGGATGTCGATGATCGAAGAAGTGATAACAAGCGCTCCCTGCCTGCTCAAGTTATCCTTGAGGGTTTGAATGCTTCGTTCGTTCCCCGGAATTGCCGAAGAGGAGAAGAGCACCATATCACCGGGCTTGATGCGTATGTAACGATGTTCGCCCATCATAATTCTCATAAGGCCGGCATTTTCCTGTCCCTGCGAACCGGTCGTAAGGATCAATACTTTATTGTCTTTATGTTTGTGTATGTCCTCGACCGGTATCAGCGTATCCCTCTTCGACTTGATGTAGCCGAGTGATTGGGCGATCTGAACCCCCTCCTTCATCGAGCGGCCGTTAATCGCGACTTTTCTCCCGATTCGTTCCGCAATCTTGATGATCTCCGCGATGCGGGTGAGCATCGACGAAAAGGTAGTGAGAATAATGCGTCCCTGTGCCTGTTCGAAAAGTTTCTCGAGATTTTTCTCGATGTTCTTCTCGGAGAGCGAGTGTCCTTCCTCCTCGGCATTCGTGCTGTCGATCATGAAGGTGTGCACGCCCATCTCGCCGATGCGCTTGAATTCCGCCGTATTCTGCGGCTCGCCCTTCTCGTTATACTCGAGGCGGAAGTCGGCAAAATGCACGATATTGCCGACCGGCGTTTTTACGATGACGCCGCTCGTCTCGGGTACGGTGTGGTCTACGCCGAAAAACTCAAGTTCAAGATACTCGCCGATCTTTATCTTGTCCTTGTACTTTACCGTCTCGACGTGCAGTTTCGGGGAGTTTGTAAACTCGTTCTGCCGTTTTTCGATGAGCGCTTTCGTAAGCTCCATCGTGTACACGGGAGGATTCCCGAGCTTGTCCATAAGGTAGGGAAGCGCGCCGATGTGATCGAAGTGCGCGTGGGTGAGTACGAGCCCCTTGATATGCGACTTTTTCGATTCGAGCGAGCTCACGTTCGGGATGATGAAGTCAATGCCCGGCGTCGTCTCCTCGGGAAACTGAATTCCCGCATCGACAATGACGATCTCGTCCTTGTACTCGACGTAAGACATGTTGCGCCCGATCTCCTCGAGTCCGCCCAGGGCGACGAGATTAACGTGACCTTTTTCTTTTTGGAGTGTTTCGTGATCCGAGGACCTCCTTGTCCTGTGTTGTGCCATTCGTGGCATACTCTTTTTAACTTCTCCCGTCCTCTCAGGAATTTCGACATTATTCCGAATTCGGGATGGGACGGGGAAAGCTGGTTATATTAAGAATTCTTAATTCCGGATTTGAAACTTTTAATCAATATGCGTGCGAAAATCGACTAAAAATCAAAATTTATGAATTAAAAATTTCTTTTGTGCCGAGGGGGAGATTTGAACTCCCAAGACCTTGCGGTCGCTGACTCCTGAAGCCAGTGCGTCTGCCAGTTTCGCCACCTCGGCGGCGTGTTACTTTTTTAAACTTTTTAATTTGGTGATGATGGGAATCGCTTTCGGATCGAGCCCCTCCGCTTTCGCGAGATAGTAGGAGACCCAGTGGGAAAGTACGTCCGAGTTCCACATTATCTCAAGTGCGTTTTTTCCCCGAAGCGGGATAAAAAAACTTTTCACTCCGTGGGTTTTCAAAATTGCTTGAGTGCGTTCTATCTTTCTTTTTTCTTCCTTTCCGATTCCGTGATGTATCATCCATATCGCATTCCAACGCGTTCGTGTCTTTTCGAAGCCGGCTATTTCTTCGTGGTACAGTTCGGGATACTGATGCGTGAATGCGGGGATTTTCCCGGTCTCGTTCAGGTTTCTCTTCCATACGTATCCCAGGTGGGCATCCGAGGACGAGACGTACACGAGCGTCGGCGCGCCGCGGAGTTTCTTCGCAAAGGTCTTTCCCCGAAGACGCAGCTTGGAAGGAGAGAATGATCTCGAGATGTTCGGCACCCGAACCGGGAGTACCTTTTTCACTATCTCGAGGATAGCGTAATACATATAAGCATGAGATCCTCTTGGTGTCAAGTCGCCGGCATCGAATATCACTCGCGGGAGCCTCTTTTTTTCTCCGAGACGGAGAAGCGGTCCGCCCGTCGTTACGATCGCTACCTTTGCATTCTTCATGTGAAGGGCCCTCTCGGTTGTCGCTATTATCTCGGGAGTGACACCGGAAAAAGACACGGATATGAAAAGCGGACGCTTGAGGAAAAGCGGAGGAAGCGCCGCATCTTCTATAACCGTTACCGGTATCGTTACTCCGAGGAAGGGAGCAGTGGCCTTGAAGAGCATTCCCGCCATGCCGGATCCGCCCATTCCGAGAATCACTATCCCGTCGGGAGCGCACCCCCGAAGTCGGTGAAGATCGTACGACGTAAGTCCTTTTCCGTTGAGTTGATCTCCGAATTTCAAGATGTTCTTTTCGTAAGAGTCCATATGGTTATTGTACTACCCGCACCTCCGCGACATACCACCCATTGGCATCATTGAAGCGATCCGCGGGGATTCCGAGCGTTTCCGGAGCAAATCCTTTGAGCGATGGGGTGTGTACGTAGGTGTAAGGAAGGGAGAAGAGAAAGAGCGCCGGGGCGTTCGCCGTAATGAGCGAGGTTTCCTGGACAACCTGGGCATTGCGGCGCGACTCAATGCCCGATTGGCGGGCGGTTTCTATCGCGGTATCCACCTTTTGATTCGAATACAGCGCGAGGTTGAATCCCGGGTACGCTCTCTGCGAGGAGTGCCAGAAGGGGAACAGATCCTCCGGATTCTCGAGTACGTTCCCGAAGAGGAGCGTTTCATAGTCGCGTGATTTTACGGTACTGTCCGTCGGATCGCTCGAGTTAAATACACGAAGCGTCACGTCGTCGACTCCCACTTCAATCCACGAGTTTCTCACGTACTCGGCGGCGCTTTTGAGAAACGGCGCGTCGGGTACGGAAAGCGCGATTTCAATCCGCTCATTCTTGTTTTTTGCCTTGAATGCGCTTATGAGTACGCGTGCGCGATCGGCGTTGAAGGTGGGGTCGCCGCTTTCTATGCTACCGTTTTCGAAAACAAGATGCGGGCCGAATACCGGAATCCCGTTTCCTCCGAGCGCGTTTTTCACCAGGGAATTCTGGTCTACCGCCGCGATGAGCGCTTCTCGTAACGAGTCATCACGGAGAAGCGGGTTGCTGTTTTGGTTGAAAAATATCGCGTAGTAGTTCGGCGCGGGAATCTTTTGAATGACGAGACCTTTCATGTCGGAGATGTTTGGAGATAAAGGAGCCGAGGTGCCGAACGCGTTGATGTCGTGTTTCGTAAGCGCTCGCTCCAGATCGTCTACGTTCTGGAAGAAGTCGAAATAAAAATTTTGGATGTACGGTTTCTCTCCAATGAAGTTGTCGTTTACCGTAAATCGATACTGGGTAATGAATCCGTCCTTTCGTTTCGTGAACTTCTCGAAACGATAAGGACCGCTCCCGACGGGCTCGAGATTGTAACCGGAAAGGCGGAAGTTCTGGACCGGGATACTTCCGAAAATGTGTTTCGGGATGACGGGGAGGCTGGTGAAGTTATCGACAAAGAACACGTAGGGCGAGAGGAGCGTCAGTTTTATTTGAAGCTGACTCACCCGCTCGACGGCGACTCCCTGCCAGCTTTTTTGCAAGGGGGAGTATGCGTCGGGGTTCTGTATCGTTTTTATGGTGAAGATCACGTCGTCGGAAGTAAGCGATTCGCCGTTGCTCCACTTGAGGTTCTCCTTTAGTTTCAGGGTGTATTCCCTGCCGTCATCGCTTACCTCGTACCCGTTCATGAGGTTTCCAAGATGAGTAAAAAGCAGCGCGCCTATCTCCTGGTCGATCGGATTGTCCGATGTCACCGGATTCAACGCGATCGGCTGTCCCACAAATCCTTCGTGATAGCTTCCGCCCGCGACGGGAACGAACACGCTGTGTTCGCGTATTGCAAACGTCGTTTCGGTGATGAGTGTTATAAAAAAGACGATCGCCGAGATAATGAACCATCTCGTTTCTTTCGAAGAAAAGTGCGCAAATATTTGCTTGATAATAGCCATATTCCGTTCGGGTTTCTCCGAAGAGAAACTCCCCGAGATTCCCGGGTTATACTACCAGATTCAGGATGGCAAGTACTGCAAAGATCGCGGCGGCAACGATGGTGCCCCAGTAGATCGCCTTCTCAAGACCCCGCCTTGTCTGATAGGGAGTTGCGCCTTGGCCTCCGAATACGCCCGAAAGACCGCTTGAACGTTCCTGAACGATGATAAGCGCGATAAGAATGACGGAAACTACGATTTGACCGATAAGAAGCATGTTGATTTATTCGTGTGTCGCTTTTGCCGAAAAACCGACTACGATGTTCACCGCTCCCACGATAAGCGTTGCAAGGAGGAGGGGAATGTACCCTTGAATTGTAATCGCCGGGCTTAGTATGTCAAGAATGTAAAGAGAAAACGCGTTGATGACGATCGTAATGATGCCGAACGTGAGAAGAATAAGCGGTCCCAGAATGAGCTTGAGGATTGGTTTCACAAGCGCGTTGATGACGGTGAGGATAAGCGCGGCGATGAAAAGCGCCACGATATCGCCATGAAGAACGAACCCCTGGATAACCTGCGCGGCGATGAAAAGCGCCAGGGCGTTTGAGAATACGTGAAATATGATTCTTCCGATGAACTTCATCCCTCACATAACATGCATTGAGTTATACCACACCTTCTTTTGGTGGGATATATACCAACAGGCATGTCGGTTAGGCGACTTTTTTCTTTTAATATACGAATGTGATGCATGTTATGTGAGGGATTCATATCCGCTTATAATGATGCGTCGAACGCTTTCATTTTTTCGTTGAACTCCCGATTCAAGTTGTTGATGATCGCCGCCTTCCCGTTTACGGTCGCGAGTTCCTGGGCAAGCGCCTGGCGATTTCCGTAAATTCCGGTGGCGGCCGTTTTGGCGAGCGTGTTCAAGAAGTCATTCAACGCGCCAGTGTAGGTGATAAACTCGCTCGTGAGAGAAAGCTCGATCGCAACCGCTTCGTAGGCAAGCTGCTGGCTTTCACGGGATCCTACGCGATTCAACGCTTCCGTCATCTGCTGGAGATCTTTCGAAAGCTCAAAGGCCTTCTCGTAAGCTTGCTTGTTCGTCGCGCGCGCTTCGTCGATGAGCCCCGGTATCCGATCCGCGGATCCGGTGCTTTCCGCGGCATTGATGTTCTGAATCGTGGCGTTAGTTTTCGAGGTAAGAGTAACGATATCCTGACTCACTCTGGCTGCCGCCTCTCGCGCTTCAGTAAAAGAAGAAGGAACCCCGCCCATTACTCCTCCCGAATAATAAATAATGCCTCCTGCGATCGCGAGAAGGACAATGACGATGCTTATGGCTATTTTTTTGGAAGATGTCCACATACACGGACATTTTCACTCTATCACAGATTTTCTTTCCTGACTATTTCCCCCTTCTTGCGTGGATTTTCCCTTTTATGCAATGATAGATGCTGAAGTAGCCGTCAGTTCTTGATTTTGCGGGATTAGTTTAGCGGTAAAATGTCAGTTTTCCAAACTGAAGTCGGGAGTTCGACTCTCCCATTCCGCACACTTCTTCGCTCCTCCGGAGCTTCAAAGTGCAGGCCACTTCACCTTCCACTCGATAACTCTAGGAACAAGAAGAAAGAGAAGAAGTGTCCTTCGTAGCCTTGGCGAAGAAGGACCGTCCTTGCTATGCACTACGTCTACATTCTTCGGAGTGTCGATTCTCCAAGGGAAACCTATGTAGGATCGACCTCGGACTTAAAGAAAAGACTCATCTCTCATAATAGCGGTGCAAATAAGCATACTTCCAAGTTCATGCCTTGGAAAATGATCTGGGTTTGTGGTTTCTTAAGTAAGAAAAAGGCATTGGATTTTGAACAATACCTTAAAACATCTTCTGGTATAGCTTTCCGCAGGAAAAGATTGGTGGAATAACTCTCCCACTCCACGCCGCTTATAAAGAAACCACCCACATTCATGTGGGCAGTTCCTTTATAAATAGTTTGAAACTCAGGCGCCTTTTGCTACCATGAGTGGGCCGATTCTTGTAATGTTACAGGGGTGTTACAGCGCCCCCCTCATTTTCAAGAAACAAAAGCCGAAAAACATCGTTCTACCTATGGAAGACGAGCAAAAACTGGTCCAAAAAGCAAAAGAAGGCAAAGAAGAGGCCTTCGGAGCGCTTTATGATCGCCATATATCCGCCATTTACCGCTTTGTCTTCTTGAAAGTGGGCGGAAGGAAGGGAGACGCCGAGGACATCACGCATGAGGTGTTCTTGAGCGCCTGGAAGAACATAGGACGTTATGAATTTCAGGGATTTCCCTTCTCGAGCTGGCTCTACCGGATCGCGAGGAATGCGATCATTGATTACTACCGTACCTCAAAACCGAACATCGCACTTCACGAAGCACCGGAATATCTTCTGGTCTCCGAAAAGACAGAGGGGCACGATCTTGATACGAAACTCGAGGTGGAACGGATAAAAAAATACCTCGCACTTCTCGAACCGGCATATCAAGATGTCCTTATCATGAAGTTTGTTGAAGATCGGTCGAATAAGGAAATTGCGGTAGCGCTCGAAAAAACGGAGGGAGCTATACGGGTTATTCAGCACCGGGCGCTGAAACAATTGAAGAAACACCTCGAAGAAACAAATGAAGGATCTCGCGAAACAACTCAAAACGCTTGACACCATCGAACCGGACGAACATTTCGTCGCGGGGCTTCGTCGCACCATTTTTGCCGTTCCGAAGAGTAGGAAATCCGTATGGGAGATACTTCCTTTGTGGGCGACCGCGTTCGCGATGCTTGTCGTGTCTATCGTTACCGCCACCTCGCTCACGAAACCAGATCGCGCACTTTCGGCAGTCGAGAATCCGGGGCTATTGTCCCAGGAATTCGACAGTCTTTCTATCAACGTGGAACTTCAGGCCATTACCTATCATCAGACGGTCGATCAGACGATCGTCTCCGCGCTTAATGAGATTTCAAGCAACAAAATGCGCCACCTGAATCAGGAACTTCTTCAGTCGGAAGAAAAGCGTTTCGATGTTCCCGTCGGAGAAGGGAACAATACTCAGATCGATACGCTTCTTAATAAGGTTATTTTCTAAAATTATGAGTACCAAAACGAAAAAAGGACTCGCCGTCGTATTCGCCCTCGCGTTCCTTGTTGTTTCATATCCGGGAAGCGCAACCGCGGAAAGCGCTCCGGCGGTCCAGAAGGTATTGGAAAATACCAAGGCGTATCTTGACGATCTCGTGACCGCGAAAGACGACAACACCTCGAACGATCTCTCGCTTAAGATAGAAACGTTCAAACAGGTTCTCGATCTCTCTTCGGCGGAAACGAAAGATCTCGAGTTTAAGTTGCTCACCGCCGACAAAGAAGAACGCTTTGAGGCGTGGAAGAAAGACTCACTCGACAAACTTGCGCGCGCACTCGCGTACTACGATTCTGAGCGCGATCTCTTAAGCGACTCAAATTCGATCACCGCGGAGGACATTACGAACATCGCGAAGCACTTCAAAGAGTGGCGCGAATCGGAGTATCTCCCCCTGGTAAGCGAAGTTCAGGATTTCATTCTCATCAAACAGGAAATGAAGGCGATTCAGACCGCAGGAAAAAGATTGGACAAGGTTAATGAAAATCTCGTATCGCTGGGAATCAGTTCCGACAACAAGAACATCTCGAAGTATCTTTCAAAAGCAAAGTCATTCATCAACTCCGCTTCCAAGTTGAACGACGAAGCGGCGGACCTCTTCGTATCGCGCTACATCTCGACGAGCACCGAAGAAGCGACGTCTACCGACGCGAACGCCACATCTACTCCTCCTCTGACGTCAGTAAAGGATTTGGTGCGGTCATCCCTCGACGCAGTGAAGGGCGCCTATCAAAGCTTTATTGATGTCAGCGGTGTAGTGAGGAGGCTGCTGATACGATAGAGATAAATCAAAAAACTCCCCGAATTGGGGAGTTTTTTGATTGAGCTCAAAAGAATCCGTTATAGTACCGCCTCCTTCAAGAGCTTTCCGGCGCGGAATTTCGGTTTCGTCGAGGCCTTAATCTGAATCTTTTCTCCGGTTTTCGGGTTAACTCCCATGCGGGCCGCGCGCTTCGCGACTCTAAAGGTGCCGAATCCGGTGATCGCGACTTCCTCGCCGCGCGACATCGTCTTTACAATAGTGTCGAACACCGCCTCGACCGCCTGTACCGCCTGTTTCTTCGTCTCGGTACCCGCCGCCTTCATTACTGCTTCCACCAATCCGTCTTTTTTCATGTGGTTATTATTTAGTCTGCTTCATTACCGACCTTTTTCCTAACGTGGGTATTATACCAAAATCCCCTTTATTTTCCTACATTCCTTATAAACAACCCTTCCATACGTTAAATGGTCATCACAAAAGTTCTTGTCCCGTTCCTAAGCGGCAACTCTCGCAGGCGAGCGAGCTTGGTCTCCCGACAGGGAGTCGCGAGCCGAGAGCGTAGGGTGCGGAATGCCGCAGGAGCATTCCGACACCCGGTGCCGCGAGGGAATGAGGACAAAAACTTGCCCCCCTATCTCGCGTATTCCACCGCCTTCACCTCGCGTATCACCGTCACCTTGATTTCACCGGGATATTGTACGTTCGTCTGAATTTTTTGTGCGATTTGTTTTGCAAGTTCAAGCGCGCCGAAGTCGTCCACCTTCTCTGGGAGTACGAACACCCGCACCTCTCTTCCCGCGGAGACCGCGTACGATTGTTTAACGCCCTCGAAGCCGTTTACGGCTTTTTCAATGTCCTCAAGCCGCTTGATGTATTTTTCAAGCGTGTCTCTGCGCGCTCCGGGCCGTGCGGCCGAAATCGCATCCGCGGCGGCAACGATGTACGACTCCGGTGAGGCGAACGGGTATTCGTCGTGATGTGATTCCATCGCCTGAACGATCTCGTCCGAGATGCCGTACTTCTTCAAGAGTTTTCTTCCGATCTCGACGTGTGTTCCTTCAACTTCATGATCTACCGCCTTCCCGATGTCGTGGAGCAGCGCTCCTTTCTTTGCAACCTCGGTATTCACGCCGAGTTCCGCGGCGATCATCGACGAGATGTGCGCCATCTCGATCGAGTGCTGTAAGACGTTCTGTCCGTAGCTCGTGCGGAAGTTCAACCGCCCCAGGAGATAAATCAATTCTTTCGGAAGATCGAGAATACCCACTTCGTACGCGGCATCTTCGCCGATCTTCTGAACCCTGTTCTCAAGTTCGCGTCGTGCCTCCTCCACCTTCTCTTCGATCTTCGCGGGCTGGATCCTCCCGTCTTTCAGGAGTTTCTCAAGCGCCATCTTCGCGAGTTCTCGCCGCATCGGATCGAATGAGGAGAGTACCACGCTCTCCGGCGTCTCATCCACGATCACCTCGACGCCCGTGAGCCGCTCAAAGGCGCGTATGTTTCTTCCTTCGCGTCCGATAATCTTCGCCTTAAGTTCCTCGTCGGGAAGATTCACGACGCTCGTCGTGATGTCGGCAATCGAGTTTCGCGCATAACGCTGGATCGCGGTCTCCAAAATCTCCATCCCCTTCGCCTCAATTGCGTCTCTGCGTTCGCGTTCGAGCCGCACGACATCATTCGTGAGATCCTTGCGATACGAGATCTCGAGTTCCTCGAAGATTGCCCGCTTCGCTTCTTCCCGCGAGAGCCCGGCGACCCGCTCAAGTTCGGTAACCGCCTTCTCGTGAATCGTTTTTACCTCCTCCCCAGCTTCCTTAAGTTTCGTTTCTTTTGCGGAGATGCCCATGAGCTGGGTATCGAACTCACGTGCACGCTGATCGAGCGCATCCTCTTTTTTCGTAAGACGTTCTTCAAGACGACGAACTTCCTGTTTTCGCTCGCGTTCGTCTTTCTGTGCTTCGGTTAAAACGGCCGCCGCACGGTTTTTTGCCTCGAGTTCTATTTCTTTCGCCTTTGCCTTCGCGGTTTCAAACTCCTCTTTCGCTTTCCGCTCGATCGAGTTCTTTGATCTCTTCGCGATATTGAGACGGGTCGCATACCCGATCGCGATACCCGCGATCGCAAGTATGCCCGCCTCCACGGGTGTTATGTTCATATAAATCGAAAATATAATAGCTATTTTGTTCCATCGACGTTTTTAGCTCTTATGAAGTAAGTATAGAAAGGGGAGGGGGTTTTTGCAAACTCCTCCCTGAGAAGCTGTGGTATTATTGGAATATATGAAGCAGACGTTTTTACTCGTGGTTTTGGACGGATGGGGGATCGGGGCATTGGACGAATCGAATCCCATCTATCGCGCGGAGCCGCAGGTTATGAGAACCATTCAAAGCAATTTTCCTTCCGGTGCCCTTCAGGCGTCCGGAATTGCCGTAGGGCTTCCGTGGGAAGAGGAAGGGAATAGCGAAGTGGGGCACCTCACCATGGGCGCGGGAAAGGTGTTGTATCAGCACTTTCCCCGCATCTCGCTTGCGATTGAGGACGGAAGTTTCTTCGAGAACCCCGCGCTTCTTTCTGCCTTCGCGCACGCAGAAAAAAACAAGAGTACCGTGCATCTTGTGGGACTTCTCTCCGAAGGAAATGTTCACTCGTCTCTTGACCATCTGGCGGCGCTCGTGAAGATGGCGCGCGAGAAGAACATACCGTTTCTTCTTCAGCTTATTTCGGATGGAAGGGACAGCGCTCCGGAATCCGTGGAGCGGCTTATGGAAAAACTTTCCGAGAGGACGGGGACCGACATGATGCCGTTTCTCGCGAGTGTGAGCGGAAGATATTATGCGATGGATCGGGATAGCCATTGGGAGAGAACCGAGAAGGCGTATGCGATTCTCACGCGAGGATCGGAAGAGGGAACTACGCTTCGGAAGGCGGCTCAAGATACGTACGAGAAAAAACTGAATGACGAATACATCACGCCGTCGGTTGTCGGCGTTTCGCGTCCTGTTAAAGACAACGACGCGGTTATTTTTTTCAACTTCAGAGAAGACAGAATGCGTCAGCTTGCCGGTGCCTTACTCGACCCGAACTTCTCTCAGTTTCCCGTGGAGCATCTCAAAAACCTTTATACCGCGACGATGACGGAGTACGACCCCGAATTCAAAACGAAGGTCGCATTTCCAGAAGAGGTTGTAGAGTGTCCTTTTGGGAAAGTGCTTTCGGAAGAAGGAAAGACGCAGCTTCGCATTGCGGAGACGGAGAAGTACGCGCACGTGACCTATTTTTTAAACGGCTTACGAGAAGAGCCGTATAAAAACGAGTTTAGGGTGCTTATCCCCTCGCGGCGCATCGTGAGGCACGACGAACATCCCGAGATGATGGCGGGAGCGATCACCGATCGCGTGCTTACGGCTCTGAATGAACGCACCTACGACTTCATTCTCGTGAACTACGCGAATGCGGACATGGTGGCGCACACGGGAAACTACGAGGCGACGCTCCGTGCCGTGAAAATCTTGGACGAGCAGATCGGAAAACTGGTGAAAACAATACTCGATCAGGACGACGTGATGCTTATTACCTCGGATCACGGGAATGCGGAGGTGCTTTTGGATCTGACGACGGGGGAGCCGGAGACGAAGCACAATGCGAGTCCCGTGCCGGTCTATCTCGTGGGGAAACAATTCAGAAAGAAGACGCCGAAGGATCCTCTTATAACACTCCCTATAATCGGGATGCTTTCGGATGTGGCGCCGACGCTTCTTGAACTCATGGGAGTCAAAAAACCGAAAGAGATGACGGGGGAGAGTTTGATGCCGCAGCTTCTTGCGGAGGAGTAGGAAAAATATTTTCTACACTACACTCCTCCTCAACTCGGGCGCTCCGGGCCGCTTGGCCCAGTCTTACCCTC
>JAJYXD010000051.1 GCA_021791135.1 bacterium
ACGGAACTCGGGAAAGGATTCTCCGAGTTGAACGACCCCGAGGACCAGCGCAGGAGATTCGAGGATCAAATGGCGCTTCGCGCCGCGGGAGACAAGGAGGCTCAGATGCTCGACGAGGATTTTCTGGAAGCACTTGAGTATGGAATGCCGCCTGCCGCCGGATTCGGCGTTTCAGAACGCCTTTTTGCGATTATAATGGATAAACCAGTACGGGAAGCGGTCTTCTTCCCACTCATGAAAGAAGAGCGATAGTGCACACTAATATGCTTGATGTTAATTTTATTAGAGAAAATCCGGATGCGGTAAAAGAAGGAGTGGAGAAGAAAAAGATCGATAAGAAACTTGTCGATAAGTTTCTCCAGCTCGATACCACGTGGCGGGGAAAAGTGAAGGCGATCGACGAACTCAAAGCGGAGCAGAACGCATTAAGCAAAGAGCTCGCCAAAGAACAGAAAGAAGATTTGATAAGCAGGGCGCAACTTTTGAAACAGCGCATCTCGGAACTTGAGGCGGAGTGCGTTGCCGCCGAGACGAAACGAAAAGAGCTCTTGAATCGGTTGCCGAATATTCCCTTCACGGATGTGCCGGTAGGAAAGGACGAAACCGAGAACAAGGTGCTTCGCGAGGTGGGGGAACGTCCGAAATTCGATTTCACGCCCAAGGATTATCTTTCGCTCGGAGAAGAACTCGGCATCATTAACGTGAAGAAAGCGTCGGAGGTTTCGGGAAGCCGCTTCGGATACCTTGTAGGGGATATGGCCCTTCTTGAACTCGCCATCGTGCGGCTCGCGTTCGATCTGCTGACTAAAGAAGGATTTACGCCGATCTTGCCTCCGGTCATGATCAAGCCTGACGTCTATGCGGGCATGGGACGCCTCGCGGCAGATCAGAAAGAAGAGCGATACTATTTCCCGAAAGACGAGTTGTACCTTATCGGAAGCGCCGAACACACCATGGGTCCTTACCACCTGAACGAGACATTCGAAGAACAGAACCTCCCGCGGCGTTATGTGGGGTTCTCGACGTGCTTCAGAAGGGAAGCGGGATCGTACGGAAAAGATACCAAGGGAATTTTCAGGGTACACCAGTTCGACAAGGTGGAGATGTACTCGTTCGTGCATCCGGAACAATCGGGAGAGGAGCATCTCTTCCTGCTGTCGCTTCAGGAGAAACTTATGCAGGCGCTCGGGATTCCGTATCGTGTCGTGGAAATCTGCACGGGCGATATGGGATGGACCGATGCGCGTCAGTTCGATATCGAGGCGTGGTTCCCGAGCGAAGAGCGGTATCGGGAGACGCACTCGTGTTCCAACACCACCGACTTCCAGTCGCGCGGCATCAACGTGAAGTATAAGACAAAAGAGGGGAAGAAAGAGTTCGTGCATACATTGAACGCGACGGCGTTTTCCCAGAGACCTCTTCTTTCACTTCTTGAAAACTATCAGACGAACGAGGGCACCATCAAAATTCCCGAGGTGATTCAGAAGTTCGTGGGGAAGAAAGAGATCAAGAAGTAGAAAAGACCCCTAGATTTATCCCGTTAGAAGTCGCGATCGCGTTTTAGGGATGGAGAGCAAAAATTTATGAAAAGGGTCATAATAGTTGAAATTGTAAATTAGATCGGGCGATCGCGATCTACTTCTAACGGGATGAAGCTGATTTTCAAGATTTTTTTATGGGTTGTTATCCTCGGACTTCTCGGTTATGGGGCATGGTACGCCTATAACACCTGGTGGGGAACGGGAGATGCGGGAAAGTTCGTCGAGACGACCTCGAAAAATATCGGGGACGCCGCGCAATCAAAGGCAAAAGAAATCGGCACGAGCGTCGCGAGCGGTACGTTCTCGAATGTAAAAACATTTCTTGGAGATACGGTGGGGAAACTGCTTTCAGGGGCGGGGGAGGCGATCCAGAACGCCGGCGCAAGCCTTCAGGGGACTTCTTCCGTAACGGTGAATAACACCTATATACAAACACCTCTTTTTGCGAATGGGACGGTTTCTCAACCTACAAGCTCTTCTTTTTATATTCCTCCGCCGCCGGCGACGATTATGACGAAGATCTCCGTGCCGTTGAGTTTCTCGATTAATAGCGGCAGTTCTTTCCGGATCGATTGGGGAGACGGTGCGGCGGCCGACAGAGGCAGTATCGTGAAAAACGAAGTGACTGTCATCAATCACGTCTGGGACAAGGAGGGGGATTATACCATCAAGATGGAGATCTGGGGAAACAATTCAACGAATACCTATTCGTTTCCGGTGAGAGTGTATCAATAAACCATGTCTCTGTTTCAGAAAAAAGGATACGAGTCGGATTATCCGGCGGTACGGCAACGGAAAGCACACCGCGCGCTGTGGTATTGGATTGCCGGCGGCACACTCTTTCTCGCGATACTCATCGGGTGCGCATATTTCGTGCTCCATTCTCCCTGGTTCAAGGTCAGTGATTTTAAGATCGAGGGATCGACGCAGGTACCAAAAGAAGAACTTGTCTCGGCGCTTTCGGTACAAATGCTCACCTCCTCATGGCGGGGATGGGTCGGGCCGAATAATATCCTCTTTTGGGAGTTCGGTTCCATACCGGAACGACCCGAACGGTATCCGAATTTGAAAAACGTGGCGATTGTTCCTCACTTCTTCTCGAGAGAGGTGGATGTCACCGTCGAGGAACGGACACCGTACGGTATTCTCTGTGAGGCGCAGGAAACGGGATGTTTCCTTATGGATGAAGAGGGAGTAGTATACGCTTCCGCACCGACCGCCGAAGGCACGCTCATTCTTACGATTCACGATACGAATCGCCGAACGCCCTTTCTCGGAACGCCGTTCCTTCCCGATCGTTCCTGGATTTTGAACGTGTTTTCAACCTTGCGGACGCTCAAGGATAACGGACTGATTCCTCTTCGAGTGACCCTTGAAGATATTTCGCTTCGCGCATGGTCCGCGGAGATTGCCCAAGGACCGACGTTTCTCTTTGCTCTGGATTTTATCCCGGAAAACTTCAGCTCGGTCTTGAGGAACTTATCCAACAAACTTGATTTTTCCAAAGTGAAGACCGTGGATCTTCAGATCCCAAACAGGATTTACTATCAATAAATGACAAATGCCAAATTGCTAATGTCTAATCAATGACAAAATCAAAAAACGTTTTTGACATTAGTCATTGGAATTTGATTTGACATTAAGTATTGATCATTAGTCATTTTGAAGGTGATATACCATAATAGATGTTCCGATTCTGTAATCGGGTTCCGGAATTTCTCCCATACCTTCTTTCAGAGGGCGGAGTGAAGTAAGCCACCCGTAACTGTCTTTTGCATCTCTCGTGAAACCGTTCTCGGTTGGTGCAATCGCGCTCTCGAGCGTGTTGACCGAGACCGCGAGCCACTCGATTCCGTCAATGCGCGGATCGCCTTTTGCCGACCTCCAATTCTCGGCGGTATCTTCACCGAGGTAGTATTTGGGATCTCCTCCTCCGAAGTAATCAACGGCTATCTTTTTGATATTGTGTTCCTTTGTAAATGAAGCAAGCCGTTTCAAATCCTGCCCCCAGTCATAGTTTGAGTCGTCGACATATCGGTACCCGTACTTGGTTCCGCCGCCGATCTCATTGAAATAGGAAAGGAAATAAGGGTATGCGGCGATTGTTTCGCCGAGGTACCAGCACGCAAGAACCGTGATGCACGCGATCTTTAGAACGCGTCCTTTCCCGTTGCTTTGGAACCAGTGCCGCACGCCGACAGCAGTGAGAATGTAGAGAAAGGGGAGTGTTGGAAGAAGGTGTCGTACGCCGATGTTCAAAGGCGAGCGAATACTGTAAAGCCAGTAGAGAATGACGGTGAGAATCATGACGAATTCCGCGAAATGAATTCCGAGGTACTCTCCGAAGCGCCGCACCCGCTTCATTCCGAAGGGCGACTTTCCGAAAAGTACGCCGAGTCCCATGAGAAGCGCGATGAAGACGATAAGAAGGGAAGGAATGGGCTCTTTAAGAAGGAAGATTATGGGAAAGTAGTACCACCACCCTCCAGCCGAAACGCCTCCGAGGAAATAAGCCGTGTTTCCTCCGCTCGAGCGCTGGAGCACCATGGCGACGCCAAGAAGATATTGCGCAATCGGTTTCGTAATCTCATGTCCCGCAAGTTGCGTGATGAAGCTCCCCGCCCACGCGGGACTGAAAGAACCGAGGATCGCTTTCGTGTCCTGTACCTGTTTTTCTACCGGATAGTTCAAGGTGACGATGAAATATGCGAGATAGATCACCGCGAGCGCGATGAGGAAAATGAGAATAATCTGCTTGAGTATGAAGAGAGTGCGCGACACAAAGAAGCGGAATGGCCGATCGAGATTCTCGGAGTGCTTTTTGCGGATGGTTTCTCCGACGACGAAACATACCGTGAAGAGCAGAAAAAAGGGGATAAGAAGTACGGTCGAGAATTTTGTGAGTTCTGCAATGCCAAGCGCAATTCCCGCCGCGATGAGTCGGCCGCGCGAAGGGCTGCTGAGAAATCGCACGAATGCGTATGTTCCGAGAAGAAAACCGAATGCCGCCGCGATGTCGGTTGTTACATAATGTCCGTGTGCGAGTACGGTAGGGGAAAGTCCGAAAAGAAACGCGGGAAGAAGCGCCCATTCGTTGCCGAGAAGCTCACGCGCCCACGCGTATATCAGAACGACGGTAAGAAGCGTGAGGAGAATCGGAAATATCCTTACGTACTCGAGAATCTGATCCGGGTTATTTCCCGATTGATAAAGAAAAAGAGTGCCCACGTCCCACTGGCTGTTCGTGTCGGTGGTCCAGTACGAACTTTCGGTGGGGAAGTGGAGCGGGAGGGAAAGGAGCGGGAGCGCGGAAAGTGTCTTGAGAAGCGGCGGATGTTCGGGATTGAGTCGATAATCAAGAAAGCGCGCATACCCGTAGCTCGCGGGAATGTGCGCGAGCTCATCCATTGTGGCCGACTCCTGGCTGCTGGTGAGCCACATGAGGGATCCCGAGAGGATGAGAATAATGAAGAGTGTGACGGGAGCGAAGAGCGTGTGATTACGAAAGAAGTTCATTTATGGTATTATACTACAGGAAAAGGGAAAAACGTATGCAAAAGAAGTTTTTTGTCGGGCAGGAGGGTTTTTCGCTCGTTGAGCTTGTCATTTATATCGCCATTTTCACGGTGAGCGCGATTTTTTTGGTTGCGATTCTGACTTCCATCACGAAAATCCAGACAAGACAGGGATCGACGGGGGAGGTAAACCGGCAGATAGGATTCGTGGGAGATACCCTGAAGCAGATGGTGCAGAATTCGAGCCTGGTGGATATGATATTCGGAACGCCGACCTCGACGCTCCGTCTGCGCATGGCCACTTCTACGATCGATCCAACCCTGATTTATTTGAGCGGTACGACCGTGTATATGCAGCAGGGATCGTCGAATCCCGTTCCGCTCACGACTTCCGACGTTACGGTCGGTAACTTCCTCGTGACGCCTTATCAGAATCCCGGAGGAACGACGATTGTGCAGCTTGATCTTTCCATGACATACAATGCCGGAAACCCCGCGGCGCAGCTTACCCGATCGCTTGAAACGTCCGTTGCGCGCGTTTCCGCGGCGCAGTTCGATTCGTCGGTATATCCTTCGTCCGCCGGCACCTTGGATCTGGGTACGGCGACGAATCAGTGGAGAAACGGTTACTTCAGCGGTGCGCTCGACGTGGACGGCCAGACGACGATGGGGACGGGAGCCGGAGGAGCGACGGTACTCAAGTCCTACGGTAATATCGGATTTTCCACATCGACCTTCGGAGTTGTTTTCGTGACGCCGAGCGGCTCGTGTCTTTTGATGACGATGACGAATGCGGGCGCGATCGCGACCAGTTCCGTCGCGTGTCCGTAAGATCGGGATTTTATCATGCTGATGTGCACGAATTAAATACGGATTCCTCAGTATTATGAGAACGAGTAGTTAAAATACAGAGAGGGTAATATAATCTAAAAAGGTAAAGAGTGGCGTTCAAATGAGCCAAATAATATTCATAAATAGAGAGAATTTAAAAATCGCCCGGGAAAACGTGGGGTTGAGTTCTGTGGATGCTTCAAAAAAAATCTCAACTTCGCGGAAAGATATTATTACTGAATGGGAGAAAGGTAGCGTTTTACCTACGTGGTCGCAGGTTGCGAGACTTGCAAAGGTGTATAACATTCCAGAACTTTTGTTTTTCTCAGATAAGGTTATAGAAAAACACAAAGAGATACCTGATTATCGTGTGGGTATCAATCGGAAAAATAATGAGAAAATCAAGAAGCTTGTACACCTTATTGTTACAAGACAAAAATGGTTGGAGAAAAATCTTAAAGAGGAGGGATGGTCAAAGAACCAACTCCAGGGGTCAGGTAGAAAATTGAAAACTGCAAAGGAACTATCGAATTTTATTGTAGAAAAACTGAATATAGATGTCGCAGAGATAAAAAAAATCTCCGGTCGAAAGAACACCCTGAACTATTTAATTCGAAAGGCTGAGGATCACGGTATTTTCGTAGCAAAAACCATCTCATATCACCGCCTTGAGGTTGGTGATCTCCGAGGGCTTTTTATTTCGAACGATTACTGCCCTTTTATTGTTCTTAATCGCAGGGATGCACTTTCTGCGCAAATCTTTTCATTCGTACATGAACTTTCTCACTTCTTTAGGAGAAGTGACGCAATTTCAAACTCACTTGATTTTCGTAGTACTGAGAGAAAGATAAACCCTGAAGAGATTTTCTGTAATAAAGTGGCCGCTGAGTTACTTTTACCAGAAGGAGATTTTACAAAGGAGTTTTATAGTAAAGCCGAGATAAAAGATATATCCGACTCCTACAAAGTTAGTGAGCTTTTTGTCTTTTATCGATTAAAAGAATTAGGAAAAATAAGACAGGAAATACAGGCAGATTTGGAGCGAATAATAAAAAAAGAAACAGAAGAAAATCTCAAGAGAAAAGCTGAAAGAGATGCTGCAAGTAAGGGAGGAAATTACACAAATGCTATGAGAGATTCAAATGGAAATCTCTTTAATCGCGTTGTATCAAGTTCTTATTTGGAAAACAAAATAGGGTATGTTGAAGCCTCGAATTTGCTTCGTTTTTCTCCTGAAATGGTATGAGTACTTCTGGAGAAATAGTGTACCTTTTAGATGCGAATGTTTTATTTGATCTTTCATTGTGGCTTCTGATGTCTTTGAATAAAAGTTTTTGGTTGAAGCTTGAGGAAGCGTTACAAAATGGCAAATGGGTACTTCTTGATGTGATAGTAGATGAAATCAAGCATGATAATGATGGTTTGAAAAAATGGTGCGATGAGCAAAAGAAGAAAGGATTAATAAATGTTATCGATGATACTCATAGGAACAGAGGAGTGGAGATTAATAATCGCTACCAGATGATTGATGAAAGTACGTTACGATCTACCGTCGACACATATTTAGTCGCCTACGCAGAAGCACACAAGTTGATTGTTTTTTCCAGAGAATCCCCCCGGAGGAAAATAGAAGAATTGTACAAAATCCCCGATGTATGCAAAGTATTAAATGTACGCATGATTAGGCGGCCACGAGAGTTTTTTGAAGCTATAGGCTATAAGGGTTAGGTCTTTTATAGCGACTGTGTTATCACAGTCATCGCGACTCGTTTTTGCACTTGTTCAAGAGCATTTAATTTCTCCCTAGATCGCAACTTTCTAAAGATAAAACCCCCGCCTTTCTCCCACTGTTTCTTTTCATTTCTCCCACTGTTTCTTTTCATTCCCGAACGAGCATAATGGAGCGAAGTGAGAATTCCGCGAATGAGGACGAAGGAAATGAGGGGATTGCGCACTGTTCGAGTCCCTTTAGGTCGAGTTGTAGAACCCCTCAATTTCCAAGGATGAGCGAGGAGAAGATGTCTGAGCGGAGCTTTGTGCTGACGAGAGAGGAAGAGAGATTACGCTCTTCCTTTGGCACTTGACACCATCGAGTGCTAATTTCTATACTGTATATAATGCAGGAACGAACGCAGGCAATTCTTGAAGCGGCGATCCGGGAGTTCGTAAAAACGGGGGAGCCCGTTACCTCGGAATCGCTGTATGAAGCAAATGATTTCGGCATCAAGCCCGCGATGATACGTTGGGAGCTGAATGAATTGAGCAAGGCGGGATACTTTTTCCAGCGCCATCCTTCGGGCGGGAGAATACCCTCCGATAAGGCCTATCGCTTCTTCACCGAGCGGGCGCTTCAGGAAGATGAGGCGCGGAACACGCGCGGATTCGAGGATGTATTGGACGACTTCAAAAAGGGAGCCCGACGCACGTTCGTGGAGGATCTCGCAGAACGGTTTGGAGGATTGAGTGTCGGGTACGAGCCCGGGCGCGGCGAGGTGTACGAGAGCGGTCTTCATGAGCTCTTGAGCCGACTCCAGGACGACGCGATTACCACAAACGAGATGATCCAGATCGTAAACGATTTCGAGTCCATTCCTTCCCGCGTTGAGGAACTTCGTTCCTGGTGGGAAGACGAACGGTCTTGGCCGCAGGTATTTATCGGCAGGAGCCCGTTCACAAGGAGTGCGCATGTTGCGGTTGTCGCATCTTGTCTCAAGTGCGATGACGGCGACTTTTTGCTGCTCGCAATCGGTCCGAAACGAATGGACTATGCAAAACCGATCCGAGCGTTCAGATTTTTCGAAAAATCATTGGAATAACATATGGAAGAAGAAATAAAAAAAGAAGAATCCGCAGATCTTGAAGCTCGTCTTCTCGAAGCCGAGCGACTCAGGGACGAGTATCTCGACGGATGGAAACGGGCGAAGGCGGATCTCTCGAACTATAAAAAGGAGGAAGTGGAGCGGATGGAATATTTCGTGAAGCGGAGCAACGAAGCGCTTCTTCACGATCTGATCGTAATTCTGGACAGTTTTGAACTCGGTCTTTCCGCGATGCGCGAGGATGATTCTTCGAAAAAAGGAATGACGCTTGTGAGGAATCAGCTCTATGACACCATGAAGAAATACGGGCTCGAGGTTATACAAATACAAAAGGGCGATCCGTTCAATCCCGAGATTGCGGAGGCGATCGGGGAAATCGAAGCGGAGGGGCCGCCGGGATCGATTGCGGAGGAGGTGACGAAAGGATACGCCCTCCACGGCAAAACGATGCGACCGACGCGGGTCATGCTTATAAAAACGAAAAACGAGTAATAGATAAAAAAGGTCAATAATATTAAAAAAACACAAAAATTATGGCAAAAATTTTAGGAATCGATCTGGGAACTACGAACTCGGCAATGGCGATCGTCGAAGGCGGCGAGCCGAGAGTTCTCGAGAATAGCGAAGGAGTGCGGACAACGCCCTCAATCGTCGCGATCAACAAGTCGGGAGAACGTTTGGGGGGACTTCTTGCGAAGCGGCAGGGAGTCGTGAATCCGAAGAACACGATCTACTCGATGAAGCGGCTCATAGGGAGAAAGTTTACCGACGAAGAAGTGAAACGCGACAAGGAGTGGCTTACCTACGACATCCGCCAGTCGGAAAAGGGAGGAACGGAGATTCATATGGGTGACAAGTGGTATACGCCGGAAGAAATCTCCGCAATGGTGCTCCAAAAACTGAAGGCGGACGCCGAGGCGAAGCTCGGCGAGAAGATCGACGAGGCGGTCATCACCGTTCCGGCCTACTTCGACGATTCGGAGCGGCAGGCAACGAAGAATGCGGGAGAGATCGCGGGATTCAAGGTAAGGAGAATTTTGAACGAACCCACCGCCGCGGCCCTCGCGTACGGATTGAATAAACAAAAGAACGAGAAGATCGTGGTATACGACTTCGGCGGCGGCACGTTCGATATCTCGATTCTCGAGGTGGGGGACGATACCGTCGAGGTAAAGGCGACCGGAGGCGATACGCACTTGGGCGGGGACGATTTCGATAAGCGCATCATCGAATATCTCGTACAGGAATACAAAAAACAGGAAGGTATCGATCTTTCGAAGGACACGCTTGCCCTGCAGCGTCTCAAGGAAGCCGCGGAGCGCGCAAAGCACGAACTCTCGACCGTGACGGAGACGGAGATCAATCTTCCCTACGTTACGTCCGACGCTTCCGGGCCGAAACATTTTCTTATGAAGCTCACGAGAGCGAAACTCGAAAATCTGGTACAGGATTTGATCGATCGTTCGATCGCGCTCGTGAAGGAGGCGGTAACGGCGCCGACACCCAAAGGAGCGGGACTTGCGCTCTCCGACATCAACGAGGTGATTCTCGTCGGAGGACAGATAAGGATGCCCGCAATCGAGGAGGCGGTGAAAAACCTGTTCGGGAAGGAACCTCATAAAGGCATTAATCCCGACGAGGTGGTCGCGATCGGTGCGGCGGTGCAGGCGGGGATCCTCCAGGGAGACGTAAAGGATATTCTTCTTCTTGATGTGACGCCGCTCACGTTGAGCATCGAGACGTTGGGAAACGTGGCGACACCGATGATACAAAAGAACACGACGATCCCGACCTCGAAGACGCAGGTATTTTCGACCGCAGCCGATAACCAGACATCCGTCGAGGTGCATATCGGCCAGGGAGAGCGTCCGATGATGCAGGACAACAAAACGCTCGCGCGTTTCATTCTTGACGGTATCCCTCCGTCGCCGCGCGGCGTCCCGCAGGTAGAAGTCACGTTCGATATCGACGCGAACGGCATTCTCACCGTTTCGGCGAAAGATAAAGCATCGGGGAAGGAACAATCGGTGCGTATCGAGGCCTCGACGAGTTTGAGCAAGGAGGAAGTGGAGCGCCTGAAGAAAGAAGCCGCCGAACATGCGACGGAGGACGAGAAAAAGAAGGAGCTGATAGAAATGCGGAATCAGGCGGAAGCGCTCGTCTATACGGCCGAAAAGAGCTTGCGCGATCTCGGGGACAAAGTGACGGAAGATATGAAAAAGGATATCACGGAGAAGATCACGCGTCTGAATGAGGTAAAACAGGGAGATGACAAGGAGGCAATCAAGAGCGCTTCGACCGATCTCTCCACGGCGCTTCAAAAGATAGGTGAGTCCCTCTATAATAAAAACAATGGACCTGAATCTTCCCCACAACCCGAATCTGGAAATAATCAGTGAACGGCGTGAGCCGGAAACGGACAGAAGCGTTTGGAAGATTTTTCTTCTCGGGCTTCTCGGTGTAGCGGCGAGCGCCGCGGCGGTTTCCGGGTTCATGAATTTTTCCACAAGTCCGAACTCTTTCTACTTCTGGACGTTCGTAGTCGCGGTTCTTCTGTTCTGGGCGCTGAAACTTCTGCAGATCTTTTTCGTGAAGGGATTCTGGAAGCTTTTTTCCATTACACTCTGTGAAATACTCGTTCCGCTTGCCGTATTCAGAACCCACTTCGATTCGGTGACGCTGCCGTATCTTCTCGCCGGGGCGATTCTCGCATTTCTTTTTTTCGGCGCCGCGATCAAGCGGGGAAGAAACGCGGTTGAGAACAGCATTGAACCCCAGTTCTTTCCCGTCTCGAAGAGCATGCTCCCGAAGCTCACGAGCGGTTTTCTTATATTTCTCTCTCTCCTGCTCTATCTGAACTACTTCGTGTGGGGGAATTTCACGGACACGTTGGGGAGAGCAATGCTTCGGAGTGTTACCTCAAGCGCCGAACCGGTAGTGCACCTCTGGATTCCGAATGTCTCCTTCGAGATGTCGATTCAGACCTTCCTTGATACGCTCGTAAGAGAAGAACTCGAACGAACGAATTTCACCGTGGCGGAGACGGGAGGACAGACCCAACAACTTGGATTTCTTGAACTTCCACAAAAGCAGCAGGAGTTGTACTTCGAGCAGGCGAAACAGCAGGCAAGCATCGCGTTTGTGGCGCAGTTCGGGAACATCAACAGAAATGAATCGGCGAACACGTTCATGTATGATCTGGGAAAGCAGTATGTGGAAAAGATGGGAACCGCCGCGCGCGGAGCTCTTTCCATTGCGACCATCGTAGTGTTCTTCCTTTGCGTGAAGGGAATTGTCGTACTCCTGTATTGGCTGATAGGTCTTCTCGGATTCGTATTCTTCAAGCTTTGCGTGGTGACGGGATTCGCGGTCATGAGTGTCGAGACGAAGACCAGGAGATTTCCCATTCTCCCTTAATTTTCAATAATCGTTATGGAACCGAAAGATTACTACAAAGTACTCGGCGTTTCGAAGGGCGCTTCCGAAGATGAGATAAAGAAAGCGTACCGGAAGCTCGCGCATCAATATCACCCCGATAAACAAGGAGGGAACGAGAAGAAGTTCAAGGAAGTGAACGAGGCATATCAGGTATTGGGCAATAAGGAAAAGAAAGCACAGTACGATCAGTTCGGGAGAGTATTCGAAGGAGGAGGGATGCCCGGCGGAGGAAATCCGTTCGAAGGATTCGATTTCGGCGGTTCCGGTTTCAGATGGAACGCGGGTGCGGGAGCCGACATGAACGATATTTTCGAGAGTATCTTCGAGCAGTTCGGCGGAGGAGGAAGAAAACGGCAGACGTATACCCAGGGAGCCGATGTCGAGATCGCGCAGGATATTTCGCTTGAGGAGGCGTTTCACGGCGTCGCGCGGGAAGTCGGTTTTAAGACGAATATTCTCTGCGAAACCTGTAAAGGACTCGGCTACGCGAAGGAAAAGGGGCAAAAAGATTGCACAAAATGCGGCGGACGGGGAGAAATACGAGTCGAACGAAGAACATTCTTCGGGCAGTTCGCCCAGGTGCAGCAATGTCCCGATTGTTTCGGATCGGGGGAAATTCCGAATGCGCCGTGTGCTTCCTGTAAGGGAAGAGGAAGAGTGTTTGGAGCAAGAACCGTTCGTTTCTCGATTGCACCGGGTATCGAAGACGAACAGGTGATCAAGGTTCCCGGCATGGGAGAGACGGGCGAGCGCGGCGGAGGAAACGGCGACTGCTATATCGTGATTAGAGTAAAGCCTCATCCGCAGTTTTCGAGAAAAAAATCCGATTTGTATCTTACGAAGGAAGTGCGGGTTCAGGACATGCTTCTTGAGAAGGAGATAGAATTTAAGGACGTAAGCGGGGAGAGGTTCACGGTGACGATTCCCCGCGGATTCTCGCTTCAGGAGAAGATGAAGATCGCGCATCGGGGAATGCCGAGGTTCGGATCATCGGGCCGCGGCGATCTCTTTGTTAC